>DAIUER010000114.1:0-2460 GCA_036845005.1 Thermocrinis sp. | reverse complement strand
TATTGGGCTTTCTCCTGAAAGGTTCATAGATTTGGTGGCAAAAAAGGTCTTTGGCAAGAGTCCTACCTTTGATTACTCCCAAAACTTAATAAAGGTTATGGAAAGGTCCCAAGATAAAGCAGTGGCAGAGGGTTCCCCACAGGTGGAACCATACCATATAGCGGGAGCCCTGTTGGAGGTGGAGGAGTCCATAGGTAATAAACTATTAAAGGAAACAATAGGAGGTGAAAAGATGAAGGATGTAAGCCAAGAGCTAAAAGAGGAAGAAAAGTCTCCTCTGGAGAGGTTTGGCACCAACCTTACCCAGCTCGCCAGAGAGGGGAAACTGGACCCCGTCATAGGCAGGGAAAAGGAAATCAATCAGGTTATAGAGGTTCTTCTCAGAAAGTCCAAAAACAACCCGGTGCTTGTGGGAGACCCGGGCGTTGGTAAAACCGCCATAGTGGAAGGTTTAGCCCAAAGGGTAGTCAATAAGGAAGTTCCCACCGAGTTGCAAGACAAAGAGATCATAGCCATAGACATGGGTTCCTTGGTGGCGGGTTCCAAATACAGGGGTGAGTTTGAAGAGAGGTTAAAAGCCCTTTTAGAGGAGGTAAAGCAAAGGTCCAATGTGATCCTTTTCATAGATGAAATTCATACGGTGGTGGGTGCAGGAAAGGCTGAGGGCTCCTTGGACGCAGGCAACATGCTAAAGCCTGCCCTGGCAAGGGGAGAGATAAGGCTCATAGGTGCCACCACGGTAGATGAATACAGAAAGCACATAGAAAAAGACCCAGCCTTAGAAAGAAGATTCCAGCCCATATACGTGGATGAACCCAGCGAGGAGGAAACCATAGAAATCCTAAAGGGACTACGCCCAAGGCTTGAAAACCATCACAAGGTGAAAATCTCCGACTCTGCCATAGAATCTGCGGTAAAGCTAACCAAGAGGTTCGTAACCTTTAGAAAGCTTCCCGACAAGGCAATAGATGCCTTGGACCAAGCCTGTGCAAGGAAAAAGCTCTCAGTGGTTTCTGTCCCGCCGGAGGTTCAGGAGCTGGAAAGAAAAATAAAAGCTTTGGACGAAGAAATTCAAAAAGCCTTCCTTGAAGGCAACTACGAAAAGGAAGCCCAGCTCAAAATAAAGAAGGCTCAGCTTGAGAAGGAAAAGCAAGAACTTTTAGCAAGGATAGGTTCCACTGATGTGAAGATTCAAGAGCTCAAAAGGCGTATGGAAGAGTTAGACAGGGAAATCATGAAGGCTTCTGAGAGGGGAGATTACGAGAGGGAGGCAAACCTAAAGATTGAAAAAATAAAGCTTGAGAAGGAGCTTAAAGAGTTAGAAGCTAAAAAAAGCCAAGAGCTGGTAGTTACCGAAGAGGACGTTGCCCAAGTGGTTTCCGAATGGACAGGCATACCTCTTTCCAAGCTAAGGGAAGAAGAGATGGAAAAGCTTTTAAAGTTGGAAGAGGAACTTCACAAGAGGGTTATAGACCAAGAGCATGCAGTAAGGGCTGTGGCGGAAGCTATAAGGAGGGCAAGGGCAGGTCTGAAGGACCCCAAGAGACCTATCGCCAGCTTTCTCTTTTTGGGACCTACGGGAGTGGGTAAGACAGAGCTTTCCAAAGCCCTGGCGGAACTCCTCTTTGGCGAGGAGGATGCCCTGATAAGGCTTGACATGTCCGAGTTCAAAGAGGAACACAGCGTAGCCAAGCTCATAGGCGCTCCTCCCGGATATGTGGGCTACGAGGAGGGTGGAAAGCTTACGGAAGCAGTGAGAAGGAAGCCCTACTCGGTGATCCTATTGGATGAGGTGGAAAAGGCACACCCGAGGGTTTTTGACTTATTCCTGCAGGTTTTGGACGACGGAAGGCTAACGGACTCTCACGGCAGAACGGTAGATTTTAGAAACACGGTGATAATCATGACCTCCAACATAGGCTCCCAGTATTTGCTCAGCATACCCTTTGATGGAGATGAAAAGGCTATAGAGAGGGAGTTTGAAAGGGCAAAGGAAAAGGTCCTTGAGGAGCTAAAATACCACTTCAGACCGGAATTTCTCAACAGAATAGACGAGGTGATCGTCTTTAAGCCTCTAACCATGAAGGAACTGCTTCAGATCGTGGATCTTTTGGTCCATAGCGTCAATAAACGCCTTGCAGATAAAAACATACACCTTGAGCTTACAGAGCAAGCCAAAGGGCAACTTGTAAAGCTTGGCTACGAACCCGCATACGGTGCAAGACCTCTCAAAAGGACTATTCAAAGATACTTGGAAAACCCGTTGGCGGACAAGATCATAAGAGGAGAGGTCAAAGAAGGAGACAAGGTGCGTGTGGATTATTCCGACGGAAACTTTGCCTTTGTTAAAGTATAATATTAGCTATACCTCGGGTGAGAAATTATTTAAACAGCGAAGACTTCCCGAAAAAACTATACCCAATAGTATAACCCTGAAGGTAAGCAAGTAAAGTTGTAATA
>DAIUER010000113.1:0-2484 GCA_036845005.1 Thermocrinis sp. | reverse complement strand
AAGTGGTCTATTTCATGTTGGATTACAACCGCCTCAAAGCCCTCTGTATCAAAAAGCTTGGTTATATCATACCCTGCCACATCCTTAATAACTGGGTTGCCCGTTCTTATAACCTCTCCCTCTTTTATAACTGCGGTCAAGCCCAAGACATACTCCCGCGTAACACCGTACTTTAGACACCTTGGACCCCCTGCGTTCTCCGCAATGTTTCCCCCTATGGTGGAATACTTAAAGGAAGATGGGTCCGGTGGATAAAACAGACCAAACCTTTCCACCTCCTGCTGAAACTCGTAGGTTATAACACCCGGCTCCACCACCGCGGTAGCATTATCCACATCTATATGAAATTTGTTCATTCTCTCAAAGGAGACCACCACACCCTTTTCCAAGGTAGGCACTGCCCCACCCGTCAAACCAGAGCCCGCACCCCTGGGAAATATAGGGATTTCCTCCTCGTAGCACACCTTTACCAACTTTTGCACATCCTCCTGAGAGGTAGGAAAGACCACCGCAGAGGGCAAAGCCCTTTCTATGGGTATAGGTGTGGCATCGTAGGAGTAGAGCTTTCTCTCCACCAACGAAGTTGAGACCTTTTCCCTTCCAAGCACCTCTATCAGCTTATCCACCGATTTTTTGCCCAACAAACCAAACATGGGTTAAATTTTACTTCCTAATGGTCCTTGCGTGTATGATGTGGGGCAGGCAGGAGAGGGAAGGCTTTTCTCCGGAGAAAATTCTGTGGCTTGTGGATAGCCCACATCCCCACTGGATAGAGACCCAAAAGGACAAGCTAAAACTTGACTTCAAAGAAAGCGGTTTTAGACAGTTTGTGTCCTTGAGTTCAAAGTATCTGATTACCGATGCTATGCTCATGTTCGGGCTAAACTACGCCAACTCCAAAGCCAAGCTTGTAGAAGCCCTAAACCCTTTGCGTCTAACCGTTAGGGTAAATCCCGGCAGTTATTTGGGCATAAGCCATCACTTTTTGGGCGCACCCTTTGAACTGGAGCAGGACGAAATCCTAAGGGAATTTCTAAACTCCGCAAGGAAGACCTTAGAAGAGGAAGGCTTTGGTTTGAGTGTAGTTTTAATATCCCACAGCCCCTACTTGGAGGACCTTTTACTCTCCAACTTAGAACGGATCAACCGCTTGAGCTACAAATTTTACGGAGACACGCCATGAAAAACTACAAAGGCATCTTCAGTAAAATGGGAGAGCAGTTGGTGGAAAAATACATTGAAGACCTAAAAAAAGAGATCCAAGAAAAGGGAGAAGATCCCGAGCTTTTGTTCAAACTGGGCGTCTGCTACGTGAGGGTCAAGCAAACAGACAAAGCAAGGGAGATATACAAAAGGCTAAAGGAGATAGACCCCACCAAGGCAAAGGAGCTTTTGGATATGATCTATGAGGTTTAGGTAATAAGTTTTGTATTCATCAGACCTTTCAGGTGATGGAATATAAACCTTGGATTGAAAGACTATAAAAAATAAACTCAGAGGACAGAGAGATGGTTTAAAATCTTTCCATGCCCTTCTTTTTAATTTCCCTTTTCGGCAAAGACAGACCGGGTATAGTGGCGGAGGTTAGTAAAGTCCTCTACCACCTCAATCTCAACATAGAAGACTCTTCCATGACAAGGCTCAAGGGAGAATTTACCATAATGCTCATCGTCAGCTCTCCCACCGAGAGAAATGAGGAAGATATTCTATCTGCTTTAGAGGATGTTAAAGATAAACTCGGGCTCTGGGTAGTATGCAAAAGACTGCCGGATGACTGGCAGGAAGAGTGCGAAAGAAAAGAGATATACAGGGTCGTAGTCTCCGGGGCAGACAAGCCGGGGATCGTGTATAATGTGTCCAAGCTACTCTCCGAAAAGGTAATAAACATCTCCGACCTAAGAACAGAGAAGAGGGGCGGTCTGTATTTGATGTTTATTGAGGGCGAGTCAGAAGAGGACCTTTTTGAGGAGCTGAGGCAAGATTTGGAAAGTCTAAGACATCAATTAAGCATAGACATTTCAGTGGAGAGGGACGAGGAAGCCATTCTATGAAAAGGCTTGAAATTCTTACCTATCCAGACGAGAGGTTAAAAATTCCATCCTCTGAAGTTCTGGACTTTGGTAAAGAACTGCAGGAGTTTATTGAAAGGCTAAGGTTGGTCATGGCTAACTCCCCCGCATGCGTGGGCATCGCTGCGCCTCAGGTCAATGTGCATAAGCGTATAATCCTTGTGGATACCTCCAACTCTAAGCACAAGGAGAACAAACTGAGCCATGGCTTCATGGTTTTGATAAACCCAACAATAAAAAGGTTTGAGGGAGAGCTAATCGTAAGGGAAGGATGCCTCAGCGTGCCTGATTACACGGGAAATGTAAAAAGACACTACTGGATAGAGGTTGAGGCTATGGACCCAAAGGGAAACCTGTTCGTTTTTGATACAGAGGGCTTTGAGGCGGTTGTAATCCAACATGAAATAGACCACTT
>DAIUER010000112.1:0-2517 GCA_036845005.1 Thermocrinis sp. | reverse complement strand
AGCCCGTTGGAAATATGATCGTGGATATTGGAGGAGGCACCACAGAGATAGCGGGAATTTCCTTGGAGGGCATAGTGGTTTCCACTTCCATCAGGGTGGTGGTGGACGAGATGACGGAGGCGGTAGCCAACTACATTAAGAAAAAACATCACATATTGATTGGGGAACAGACCGCAGAGAGGATAAAAATAGAACTTGGAAGTGCAGTGGAGGAAGAGGAAGAGAGGACTATGGAAATAAAAGGCAGAGACATAACTGGGCTTCCAAAGACCATAACCATAACAAACAGGGAGATTACGCAGGCTTTGGAAGATGTGATCAGTGCTATAATAAACGCCATAAAGGCTACCCTTGAAAGAACACCGCCGGAGCTTGCCTCAGATATTGCAGAAAGGGGCATTACCTTGGCAGGAGGTGGCTCCCTCCTTAGAAATTTGGATGTGAGGGTGCACAGAGAGACGGGGATAATGACTAAATACTGCGAGGACCCCATAACCGCAGTGGCAAGGGGTGTGGGTTCCATACTTGATAAGATCCACCTAATAAGGCGAGTATCCATGGAATGAAGGAGAGGTTGTTTTATTTTTCTCTCTTCCTGCTCAGCGTGTTTGCCTATTTGTTTAATCTGTCTTCTTACCCTTTGATTTCCCCCTTCGCAAGTCTTATAAACAGCCTTTTAATGCCTGTAATGGAGCTCAAAACCCAGACCGCAAAAAAAGTTCAAGACCTTGTCAATACTTATGTGTTTTTAGTGGATACACAAAAAAGAAACAAAAAGTTGGTGGAGGAGGTCAGCGCACTTAGTCTAAAGGTCAGCGAGCTTGAGGGTTGTAAGCGTGAGCTTTTCCAATTGAAAAGAATAACGGAAGAACCTCCCACCGTTGAATATACCCTTGCGGGTGTGGTTGCCTACGACCCTTCAGGAAGGGATGAGTTTATGCTCCTTGATAAGGGAAAGAGGGATGGGCTTGAAGAGGGCTTTGTGGTAGCCCACAGAAATGTGTTTTTGGGCATTGTGGATCAGGTTTATGCGGGCACCTCAAGGGTCAGGACTGTTTGGTCGGAGAACCTCCACGTAAGCGCCACTGCGGGTGGAAAAAATTACATATACAGAGGTGGGTTTCCAAAGGGTAGTCTTTTGCATGTCCCCCAAGAGGATGAACTAAAAAAAGGGGAGAAGGTTTTTTTGAGAAGCCTTAGACTCCCTCCCCTTGAAATAGGGGAGGTTTATGGAGTTTATCCTTCAGGAGAGCAGTTTTTTAAAAGGGTTGAGGTAAAACCTTATGGAGATGTTAGAAGGGTTGATTTCGTGCTGGTGTTGAGGAGAAGGCTTTGATGTTTTATTTGCTTTTAGCTTTGGTCCTTTTTCTTCAGAGCTCGGTGTTGGTTGGAATTTTTGGAAGTTATCTGTTTGTCCCGGACATCCTTCTATCTCTTCTCTTCCTTTCAAGCGTCAGAGGTTCCACAAATTACGCAAAGGGCTTTATAGGGGGCTTCCTCCTGGATGTGCTATTGGACACTCTGGGATGGCACGCCTCGGGTAAGCTCTTAGCCCTGTTCGTGCTTAGCTTTATAAAGAGAAAGTTCTTTATAGAAACCCTTACCTCCCTCGTTGTTGCCTACTTGATAGTAGCCCTTTTGGAACACGCCTACAGACTTTTGCTTTTTAGGTCCAAATTCTACTACCCTCTGGAGCCAATCCCTCTTTTGATTGGGTTCTTTGTAGAGTTGGCGGTGGTTTATTATTTTGGAAAGAAATTGCTGAAAAATGAGACGTAGGAACTTCCTACTGGTGCTATTACTCTCTGTTTTCCTTTACTTGGCTTTAGTCCTTAGGCTTTTTTACTTACAGATCTTTAAAGGAGAGTATTACAAAAACTTGGCGAAGAGAAACTACATAAGGCGAAGGGTGGTCTACGCCCAAAGGGGAGACATCCTTGATAGAAACGGCGTGAAGTTAGCCTACGATATACCCGAATACGCCCTATTTTTGGACCCTCAGTTAATAGAGGAGAAAAGCACTTTAGAAAAAACCCTTAAAAATCTTGATGAGCTTTTTGGCATAAAGCTGTCCTATGAGTTTTTGCAAAGCAAAAAAAGAAGCATTGAACCTATACTCTTAAGAAAGTTGGAAGGTCAGGAAGAGTTGGACAAGTTTTATAACAACAGCTACCGCCTGCCGGGTGTTTTCATAAACATGCTTCCAAAAAGGTTTTATCCTTTTGGAGAAGAGTGTGCCCACCTTTTGGGTTATGTGGGTTATCCAACGCAGGAACACATGGAGAAATACAAGGAAAGAATATCCTTTCAGAGTTTGGTGGGAAGGCAGGGCTTGGAAAGGATTTTTGATGAACAGCTTCTTGGTTGGGTTGGCACGGAGGAACTCGTCGTCAACGCGATGGGAAAGGTTATAGGAACTTACAAGGAAACTGCACCCAAGAAAGGCTACAGTTTGGTTCTCACTATTGATAGCCGAATTCAGCAGATCGCTTTTGATGTTATTAACGCCTCTGGGCA
>DAIUER010000111.1:0-2530 GCA_036845005.1 Thermocrinis sp. | reverse complement strand
TTACAGTCCTCCGAGCAAGCCCCACTTTTGGCGTTTATTATAGAGCAAAGCTCCACCTTGTTAGGGTCATGAAAGTGATTTTTGACCTTTTGGGCAAGATAAACCAAAAGGGCTATGTATTCATCTGGCATTTGTAAGATAGCGAGGGCGTCCTCTCTACCCAGCTTTTCGCCCTCAATAACTCTATCTGAAAGCTCTATTAAAAATTTTTCCCATTTGTCCATAGCAAATAAATTATAATCCCTCTAAAAATATTTATCTCATGCTCTATTACTTCATACTCAAAAAGTCCAAGGGAGACCATGTCCATTCACAACCTTTTTAAGTCCCTGAATGCGTTTCTAAAGCCGGCGATCACACCAACAAAGAAAAAGAAAAAGAACCCAAAGGGAAAGGTTTTTTTCCCAAAAAGACCTTCCATCAGCCAGATGTCAAAGGCATAACCCACCAGCAGACCCGCCAAAACACCGCCCACAATGTTAAAGCCCACAGTAAGGGCTAAAAAATCCTTACCCCTCATTGGTTAAAATTTAAACTATGCTGGACCCAAAAGCCATAATGGAGGAGCTAAGAAAGGAAGGCTATAAAAATCTCTACACCTGGTGCGACCCACCGGGAGCTTTCTATGACTGGCATACACACCCAGAGGATGAAATAAGGGTGGTTTATAAGGGTTCCATCGTGATCGGCACAGAGGAGGGCACCTTTGAGCTAAAGGAGGGAGACCGCCTGGAGGTAAAGGCTGGCACCCGCCATTGGGCAAAAACCCAAGAGGGGGTGTGTTATGTGTGTGGTAGCAGATAAAAATATTCAAATATTTTAAAGGGCTTATATAACAAAGCTTAATAGATTTTTAAGTATTTATTATTGCAAGACTGAAAATTCAAAGCTAAAATAAAAGCACAGTGAATAAGGAGGTTATAATATGAGTGTAAGCAGGAGGGACCTTTTTAAGCTTGCGGGTGTGGGTGCCCTTGTATCCGCACTGCCTTCAAAGTCTTCCTTTGCCGCTGCCGAGAGGGCGGGTAAAATAGGAGCTATGCTTCCGCCACCCAAAGGAAGCAGGGTGGTAGTGTGTGGTGGAGGATGGGCAGGTTTGACGGTAGCCAAATATCTCAAAAAGGAAGACCCCAACATTGAAGTGGTCCTCATTGAAAAAAGACCCAACTTCTTCTCCTGCCCCATATCCAATCCATGGCTTGCAGACTTGGTTTCCCTTGATTTCCTATCCCACGATTACAATCAACCCGCCGCCAAGTATGGCTACAAGTTCATCAACACAACTGTATTAGGAATAGAAAGGGACAAGAAGAGAGTTTATACCAATCAGGGCTACATTGAATACAACTACTTAGTATTGGCACCGGGTATAAGATACAACTACTCCGCTTGGTTCAAGGATGACAAGCAGATGGCTGAATATGCAAGGGTGCATTACCCACCTGCCTACATACCCGGTTCCGAGCATCTTGCACTAAAGAGAAAAATCTGGGAGTTTGAAGAGGGAGACTTTGTAATTACAGTTCCTCCCGGTTTATACAGATGCCCACCAGCACCCTACGAGAGGGCTGCGATGATCGCCCATGTTTTTAACAAGAACAATGTAAATGGAAGGGTGGTGATCCTTGACCCCAAAGGAGACATAGCACCCAAAGGTCCGGGCTTCAGGGCAGCTTACGATCAAATCTACCTTGGCATAGTAGAGTATGTGCCAAATGCGGTCATAAAAGAGGTGGACCCTGTAAAGAAAATCATCAAGACCACCGCAGGAGATTTTAAGTTTGCAGATGCCAACCTGTCTCCTCCCCATCAAGCAGGCAGTTTGGTGTGGATGGCAGACCTGATAGCAAAGGATAAGGACGGCAAGCCCACCGGATGGGCAGACCAAGACCCTATTACCTTCCAAGCAAAGGCGGACCCCAATGTATTCTTGTTGGGAGATGTCGTTAGTGGCGTTCCTTATCCAAAGAGCGGACACATGGCAAACTCTCAGGGTAAGATCGTAGCCAAGATCATAGCTTCTAGGATAAAGGGCAAAGAGTACAAGCCCACCCTTCCCGACAATGTATGCTACTCCATGGTAAACGGCGATCCTCAAGAGGCAATAGTTGTAAGTGCTACATACGAGCTAAAGGATGGGAAGATTGAGCCTCGGGCAAGGGTTATCAACGATCGTTCAAAGGCACTGGGGGACGCTACATACGAGTGGGCAAAGGCTATATACAGAGATATGTTTGCATAATGTGGTAAAGCCCCCTCTGGGGGCATTTACACTACACATTAGGAGGTTTTAGATATGGACAGAAGAGATTTTTTAAAAGCCTGCAGCACGGTGGCTGTAGCATCTATGATAGACCCTTCTGTGTTTTCCAATCTGCTTTCCGCACAGGAGGGAATGTTCAAAGCATACAAAAAGGCTTTGCTTGTAAAGGAGGACGGTTCTCCCCTGAGGGAGGAAGACCTTAAGCCTCACAATAGCTACATATTCTTTTATCCCTACGCAAGCACACCTTGCTATTTGATAGACCTC
>DAIUER010000110.1:0-2532 GCA_036845005.1 Thermocrinis sp. | reverse complement strand
TCTCTTTAAGCTCTCCCAGTTGGTCTGATGGAAATTTGGCTGGTGTCTTTGCTTTTGGTAGTAGGCACAGCCCTTGGCAGTTTTATGGTTTTGTTCTTCAGAGGAAAAACTCCTCCCTCCTTGAACGTTAGCCTGTCCTTTGCGGGTGGTGTGATGCTAACCGCCAGCTTTACAAGCCTTATACTGCCCGCAGTGGAAAAGGGTGGCTTTTTGAAAACCGCCTTGGGTGTTGTTCTCGGCTTTGGAGTTATGGCTCTTGTAGAGAGGCTCCTTCCTCACGAACACCTTACTATAGGACAGGAGGGCATACTGCCCTTGAAAATGAAAAAGCTAACATTGATCGTAGTGGGAATAATCATTCACAACATCCCAGAAGGTCTTAGTGTGGGTATAGCTACCGCATACTCGGGTAAGGATGGACTATCGACCGCCTTGGCTATATCCCTTCAGGATATACCAGAGGGCTTGGTGGTTAGCCTGCCTATATATGCCTTAGGGGGAGGAATGATAACTGCTTTGGCGGTTGGTTTTTGAGTGGTGCGATAGAGGGGCTTTTCTCCCTCTTTGGCTTTGGCTTTATGAAGGTCTTTGAGGGTTCCCTTTCGGTGGGTATGGGCTTTGGAGGGGGTGCTATGCTTTACATAACCGTTAAGGAAGTTTTCCCGGAGGCTTACTCGGAAGGCAACGCCTTTGCCACCACCCTTGGCTTTTTGGCGGGAGTTCTTCTTATGCTCTTTCTTGATACGGTTAGCCTTTAACTGTGCTAACAAATTCACAAAAATGTAAGCAATTACACAAAGCTTTGGGCTATAACAAACGTTCAAAGGCTTTTAAAATATTGCCCGTGCGCAGTGTGCCCTTTTGGCACGCTTTTTGCACAAAAACCATACAGGAGGTTGGAAAATGAAAAAGGTGGAAGCGATCATCAAGCCCTTTAAGCTGGATGAGGTAAAGGATGCCCTTGTGGAGATAGGCATAGGGGGTATGACCGTTACGGAAGTTAGAGGCTTTGGTCAGCAGAAGGGACACACGGAAATTTACAGAGGTACAGAGTATGTTATTGACTTTTTGCCCAAGGTCAAGATTGAGGTGGTGGTAAAGGATGAAGATGTGGAGAAGGTGATAGAGACTATAATGAAGACAGCCCAGACAGGAAGGGTGGGAGACGGCAAGATCTTTGTCATTCCCGTAGAAGAGGTGGTCCGAATAAGGACCGGAGAAAGAGGTGAGCAAGCTATATAAAAACCCTATAAAGGAGGTCAAAGCATGCCAAAGTATTCAGCAGAGGAGGTGTTGAGCCTCATTGAGCAGGAAGGGGTCCAGTATGTGGACCTCCGTTTTTCTGACCCTTTTGGTCAGTGGCAACACCTTACCATCCCAGCCTACGAGCTTTCTCGCTCTACCTTTGAAGAGGGTAGAGGCTTTGATGGCTCCTCCATAAGGGGTTGGCAGTCCATAAACGAGTCGGACATGCTTGCCTTTCCTGACCCAACCACCGCCTTCATAGACCCCTTCATGGAGCCAAAAACCCTTGTGATGATATGCGACATTTACGACCCCATCACCAGGGAGCGTTATGGCAGAGACACCCGTTATATAGCCCAAAAGGCAGAGCAGTATTTGAGACAAACTGGCATAGGGGATACCGCCTACTATGGACCTGAGGCGGAGTTTTTCATCTTTGACTCGGTGGAGTTTGGCACATCCGCTAACTATGCTTTCTGGAAGGTGGACTCAGAGGAAGGATGGTGGAATAGGGAGATCACCTCCTCGGGCTACAAAATACCTCACAAGAGGGGCTACTTCCCAGTGCCACCTTGGGATAAAGTCTATGCACTCCGCAATGAGATGGTATCCATTTTGTCCCAGCTTGGTATTGTTGTTGAATTGCACCACCATGAGGTTGCTTCTGCAGGGCAAGGAGAAATAGACATACGCTACGATTCCTTGGTAAATCAGGCAGACAAGCTGTTCATCTACAAGTACGTGGTTAGAATGGTGGCTCATAAGCACGGTAAATTTGCCACCTTCTTGCCCAAGGTTCTTCCCAACGACAACGGAAATGGTATGCACACCCACTTCTCCATATGGAAGGATGGGCAAAACCTCTTTGCGGGCTCTGAGTATGCGGGCGTCTCTGAGATATGTCTTTATGCCATAGGCGGTATTCTAAAGCACGGACCCACACTGACCGCCTTTACCAACCCCACCATAAACTCTTACCACAGGCTTGTGCCCGGTTTTGAGGCACCTGTAAGGCTCGCCTACTCTGCAAGAAACCGCTCCGCTGCAATAAGAATACCCACCTACTCCCAATCTCCCAAAGCAAAGAGGATTGAGATCAGGTTCCCAGACCCCACCTGCAACCCATACTTGGCTTTCTCCGCCATACTGATGGCTGCAATAGACGGAATAGAGAACAGAATCCATCCCGGAGAGCCCCTTGACAAGGACATATACTCACTGCCTCCGGAAGAGCTAAAGGACATACCCCAACTGCCCGGCTCCTTGGAGGAATCCCTAAAAGCCCTC
>DAIUER010000109.1:0-2567 GCA_036845005.1 Thermocrinis sp. | reverse complement strand
GGACTTTGAGCTTTACACAAAGAGAATTCCCAAAAGGGAAACCGCCCTGCTAATATGCTCAGACGGCTTTTGGGAGGAGTTCAGCAAAGAGGAGATGAGGTTTTTTGCAAGCCTTGAAGAGCCCGTTGATGCAATTTTTCAAGCCTTAAAGGAAAAGCCTCAGAGGGACAACGTCAGCTTCATATACCTAAAGCTCTAAGCTAACCTCCACCGGCAAGTCCCTCAGGAGATTATACAGCTCCGCCTTTGGTTCTAACCTGTACCTTGGGTCCGCTTGCATGAGCAAACTTTTGCCGTTCAGCCTACACTCTATTAAAAGTTCCGCTCCCTTTTCAGAAAGGCACAGGCTCACCGCCCTGTGGAGTTTTTCTAACTCTTTATCCGTCAGCTCCCTTTGAATTTTTAGACGCACATACCTTATTTTGCTTGAAAGAAAGTCCTCTATGGAGTAAATTTCCTTTGCGACGATCTTTAGACTTTCTGTCTCTTGGTCTTCTACCAAAGTTCCACGCACCACCACAAGCTCATCTTCTTTTAGCCTTTCTTTGTTTTCTTCGTAGATTTCAGACCAAAGGACTACCTCACCAATGCCCGTTTTGTCAATGAGATTAAAAACCGCATATAGGCTTCCCTTTGAGTTTTTCTTTATCTTTAGGTCCGATATTACGCCCGCAAAGGTGTATTCGCCCTCCTCTAAGTCCTCCAAGCTTTCCAAAGGCACCACCTTTCCGTTAAGTAGCCTTTCGTAAGGGTCCAAAGGATGCTGGGAAAGGTAAAACCCGAGCACCTCTCTTTCATACTTGGAGTAGTCCTCTTGAACCTTTTGACCCGCTTGAAAGAGCCCCCTTGTGGAATAAAGGCTGTCCTTTTCGGACAACTTGGAGAGCATTTCTGTCCTTGACATCCCGGTAAAGTCAAAGGCACCCGCCTTTATTAGGGCTTCCAAGACCTTTTTATTCACCTTTACATTTTTAATAAACTCTGCAAGGCTCTTCCACCTACCATTTCTCTTTGACACTATAAGCTTGGCGGTTTCCTCTCCCACACCCTTTATCCTTGACAAGCCGAACCTGATCCTTCTTCTATCCTCTATGACAAAATCTGCGTCGCTTTTGTTTATATCAGGCGGTAGGATATGCATTCCAAAGTTTGCCCTTGCGTCGTTTATCAGGTTTATAAATTTCCTGTCGGATTTTTCCGTTGAGAACTTTACAGCAAAGAACTCCTCCGGATAGTACACCTTCATGTATGCGGTCCAGTAAGAAAGGTAGCCATAGGCTACCGAGTGGGATTTGTTGAAGGAGTAGCTGGCAAATTTTTCTATGTCCTCCCAAAGCTCTGCGATCTTTTTCTCTGGGTATCCCCTCTGGACCGCACCCCTTATGAACTTTTCTTTCATCTCCTGCATAACTTCCTTTTTCTTCTTTCCTATGGCTTTACGCAATGTGTCTGCTTCACCCGGAGTAAATCCTGCCAGTATTTGGGACGCCTTCATGATCTGCTCCTGATAGACCCAGACGCCGTAGGTTTCTTTTAAGATGGGCTCAAGCTCTGGGAACGGATACTCCACCGGTTCCCTTCCGTGCTTTCTGTTTATGTAGCTGTCCACCAGACCGCTTTTGAGGGGTCCGGGTCTGTATAGGGCTAAAACCGCCACTATATCATCAAAGCTATCCGGCTCAAGCCTCTTTAATAGGTTCTTCATACCACCACTTTCCAACTGAAAGACGCCGGAGGTAAGCCCCTCCTTTAAAAGTTCATAGACCTTTGGGTCGTCCAAGGGAAGTTTTAAAAACTCTATCTCTTTTCCGTGCCTTTGTGCCACCATTTGACGCATCTTCTCAAGCTCTGTTAGGGTTTTCAGACCCAAAAAGTCCATCTTTACGAGCCCAACCTCTTCAAGCTTTACCATATCAAACTGGGTGGCGAGCTCTCCGTCATCGTAGTAAAGGGGCACAAGCTCCTCCAAGGGAACGGGAGATATAACCACACCCGCTGCGTGGAGGGAAGTATGCCTTGTTAAGCCTTCCAAACGTAACGCTATTTCCAAAAGCTTTTTAATCTCTAGGTTTTCTTGGGCGAGCTTTCTTAACTTCTTTGCGTTGGTTTCAATATCGTTTCTGTGCTTTCCGTATTTTTCAAGAAGTTCCTCTATAGAAGTGAGTAGCATTTCCTCCAAGGATAGCCAAGTGCCTTGCACATCTCCCGGAGGTATGAGCTTTGCCAACTTGTCCGCCTCCGAGTAGGGGAGTCCCAAAGCCCGGGCGGTGTCCCTCAAGGTTTGCTTTGCCTTCATCACATTGTAAGTGATGATCTTGGCTGTGTTTTCTGCACCGTATTTTTCCTTTACATAATCCATCACTCTGTCCCTGTTTTCCATGCAAAAGTCCACGTCTATGTCTGGCATGGATACCCTTTCGGGGTTCAAAAATCTCTCAAAGAGTAGTCCGTGCTTTATGGGGTCCACGTCAGTTATGCCAAGGGCAAAGGCGAGCAAAGAACCTGCCGCTGAACCCCTGCCCGGACCCACTGGGATTTTCTGTCCCTTAGCCCAGTTTATAAAGTCC
>DAIUER010000108.1:0-2579 GCA_036845005.1 Thermocrinis sp. | reverse complement strand
GATGTTGGGAGTAGTGGATGTGCCCGGAGGCTTTTTGAACAAGCCCCCATACCCCCGGCGGAAATGTAAAACCTCTCTATTCCACCATGGACGAAGAGACCTGCAAATTTGTAGGATAAGAAAAGGGGGCTTTGCCCCCGCTTTTATCTGTAAGAGATCCTTGTTTTCTTTCTTTCCATGTAGCCCTTTCTTAGAGTGTATCCTTCTTCCGGATAAAGACCATAGAAGAGGTTCTGTACGTGATTGCCCTCTACAAAGAAACACCATCTCTCTAAGGCACTACCTACTACAATAAAGAGGAAGGTAAATGTTATAAAGTTGTAATCTACCCTGCCCGTGATCCAGATATAAAGCACAAAAAACAGAGGAACTATGAAGGTAAGGATGTATGCCAAGGGAAGGATGCTGGGAAGCATCTCTTTACCCTTTCTGTAGTAAAACTCCTCTGTGCAGTAATTATCCGTTGTAGTGCCCGTGTCCAAAACCCTTATGGGTCTGTTGTGGGGGAGGTTCAGGGCTTCGTTAATGGTAGGTCTCTTTATGTAAAACTGCCTTATGTTGAAGGCAAGCCTAAAGGCAAGTCCCAAAGCCAAGAAGAGAAATGTCAAAAATATGTATGTTCCCACGAACTCCTTGCGATAAAAGTAAGTCAAAGGCAAAAAGGCAGAGGAGCCAAACATCAGATACATGTTCAGATAGTAAAGCACAGAGATGGAAGTGTTCCACTCAGGGACAAACTTGTTGGATGCGTAAATCATGATTGTAGAGAATGCACTCAGCCACCCAAGGATGAAGGTTATTATGCCAAAGAAGTGATACCAAAAGCCCGTATGGTCAAAGAACCTCAAGAGGGCAAAGATCAGAAGGGTAAAGCCATAAGCTCCGCTAAAGACCGCCTCCCGCGAAAGCCAAGAGGTATGAAATCTCTTTATGGCCTTCCATGCCCTGAGCTTGTGTCCCAAGTGAAAGCTGGCACCTATGGCACCAAGACCTATAAGCACCAAGGATATAACGTTGGATATCAACACCATATGCTTGGGTAGGGCAGTATCCTTACCAAAGAGTGCCAAAAACTCCATAAAGTAGGTAAAGTTAAAGAGCCCAATGGAGACGCCCGCAGTCAAAAAAAACCAAATCAAGGAAAACGGTGGGTGCATCTTTCAACCTCCTTTATAGTGTCTTCTAACTACCTCAAGGAAAAGTGGGTTTTCTGCTTCTAAGAGATGTTCATCCACATGGACCTTGGTCTCGGTCCGTGGTAGGTAATGGTTGGCTGGGTTTGTGCCCATATCTGGGAACAACACAAAGCCGTTGCGTTCTTTTATCATCCTGTAGGCTTCGCTGTTTGGGTCCTCTATGTCTCCAAAGAACCTTGCCTTTGCTGGGCATGTTAGCACGCAGGCGGGCTTTCTCTGTTCCGGTGGCAAAGACTCGTCGTATATCCTATCAATACACAGGGTGCATTTTTTCATCACCTTGTCCGCCTCGTCAAACTCCCTACAACCGTAGGGACAAGCCCAAGAGCAGAGCTTACACCCTATGCAATCGTCGTAATTGACGAGCACTATGCCATCCTGTTCCCTCTTGTAGCTGGCACCTGTGGGGCAGACAGGCACACAGGGAGCATCCTGACAATGCAGGCAAGACTTGGGAAGGTGGAAAACCTGCGTATCTGGAAAGTCCCCCACCTCGTAGGACATGATGCGGTTATACCAAACACCTTCCGGGTTTCTGCCGTAGGGTTCAAAGTCCGATAGGGGTCCAAAAGAAGCTTGTGTGTTCCACTCCTTGCAGTTTGTGGCACAGGCATGACAACCAACGCACGTGTTTAGGTCTATTACCAACGCATACTGTGGCATAGCTACTCCTCCTTTACAAGCCTTTTTGATAAAAGCCTTTTTAAGGCTAAAAGCTTACGAAGCAATAAGTTGCTCATTTCTCTCATTCTGTTTAGCTTTTCCTCATCTGAAGGCTGAAAGTTTTTTGGGTCTATTTGCATGCTAATTCCATGAAACTCGCAATGAATTTTTTCAATCTCCTCTACCAAAGCCCTCAGTTCCTCAGGAAGCCTATCCTTTACAGGCACCACCATACCGTCCCACTCTACGCCAAAATTACATTCATGACAGGTTTTGTGGGCAAACTCTTCACCATCTTTTATAGCCCTTTCTAATCTGGATACATAAGTATCGTGGTGAGAAATAAAAATACCTACCTTGTTAGCAAGCTCTTCTAACCTTTTAGATGACATCTTTACATACCTCCTTCAAAGATTTCTTTTAGGTCTATTTCTAATTTTAAAATCTCCGAGAGGACATTTCCCTTTTCCCTTGCTTGGGAGGTAAGTTTAAAGCCATCTTCTGTGTTTTTATAAATCTCAAAGGTCTTTCTATTTGGGTCCAAAAGCCAATACTCCTTAACTCCTGCCCTTTCATAAACCTCCTTTTTCACAATCAGGTCGTAGTAAGCGGTGGAGGGAGACAGAATTTCCACCACCACATCGGGAGGTCCAAATATGCCCTTTTCTTCAACCTTTGCCTTGCCCTCTTTAAGAAGGACCACTATATCTGGTTGAAAAA
>DAIUER010000107.1:0-2605 GCA_036845005.1 Thermocrinis sp. | reverse complement strand
AACAGAGGGGCTACCACATGAGAGGGGACCCGTGGAAGGAGGAAAGGTACTGGTAGAGCTGGCAGTTTGTAGGGCATGGCATAAGAAAGGGAAAATTCCCACCCAAGCCTTGCAGGAGATAGAAAGGAGGGTCAAGGTAGATGAAAGAACCCTTGAGAGGATAGAGTATTACGAAAAGGTCTACAAACACGATGTGCTCGCCTTCGTGTCCGCCATTGGGGAACAAATACCCGAATACTCTCACTACTTTCATATGGGGCTAACCTCCTCCGATGTGGTAGATACCGCCTTAGCTTTACAGCTGAAGCAAGCCCTAAACCTGATCATTGAGGATGTGGATCGGCTGTTGGAAAGGTTAAAGGAACTTGCCCTGAGGGAAAAGGACACCCTTATGATGGGTAGGACTCATGGGGTGCATGCGGAACCTATGACCTTGGGGCTGAAGTTTTTAAGTTGGTATCAGGAGATGAAAAGAAACAGGGATAGGCTTGCGAGGGCTTTGGAAAACATATCCTACGGCAAGCTCTCCGGTGCGGTGGGAACATACTCTAATTTGGACCCGGAGATAGAAAGGCTCGCCTTGGAGGAGCTCGGGCTAAAGGTGGAGCCCGTATCCACCCAGATCGTGCCAAGGGACAGGCATGCGGAGGTTCTGTGGGCTATTGGTATAACCGCCACATCCTTGGAGAGGTTTGCCACCGAGGTCAGACATCTTCAGCGCACCGAGGTGGGCGAGCTTCAGGAACCCTTCACCGAGGGACAAAGGGGCTCCTCTGCCATGCCACACAAGAAAAACCCTATCCATGCGGAGCGGGTGTGTGGGTTGGCAAGGCTCATAAGGAGCTACCTTACCACCGCTTTGGAGAATGTGCCACTGTGGCACGAAAGGGACATATCCCACTCCTCCGCAGAGAGGGTGATCTTGCCGGACGCCACCACCGCCTTGGATTACATCCTGAACCTTTTCATCCAAATTTTAGATGGACTGGTGATAGACCGGGAAAGGATGATAAAGAACATGGAGCTTTCCTTTGGGCTCTACGCATCCTCAAAAGTTTTGGTGCGTCTTATGGAAAAGGGAGTGCCAAGGGACAGGGCTTATGAGATGGTTCAGGCTTGTGCTATGAAAAGCTGGAGCCAAAAGAGGGCTTTTGCGGACGTTCTGGCAGAGGACCCAGCCATAAGAGAATTTTTGTCGGTGGAGGAAATAAAACAGCTCATAGACCCAAAGGGCTTTTTGAAGAACATAGATGTCATCTATTCAAGAGTTTTTGGCACCGGGTGAGCTCTCTCATAGAAGTTTGCTAAAGGAAGGACTATATTAAGGGCATGAAAAAAAACAGGTTAGAGAACGCGAGAAGTCCCTATCTTAGAAAATCTGCCCATCAGCCGGTAGATTGGCATGAGTGGTCGGAGGAAGCCTTCAAAAAAGCCAAAGAGGAAAATAAGCCCATCCTTCTTTCTATTGGGGGTGTGTGGTGTCATTGGTGTCATGTGATGGCACACGAGAGCTTTGAAAACGAAGATATCGCAAAGATCATAAACGAAAACTTTGTTGCCATAAAGGTGGACCGGGACGAAAGACCGGATATTGACCGGCGTTATCAGGAGGTGGTCTTAGCCCTCACGGGCTCTGGTGGTTGGCCCCTCACAGTATTCCTCACCCCCGAAGGGGAAGCCTTCTTTGGTGGCACTTACTTTCCGCCCGAGGACCGGTGGGGAAGACCGGGCTTTAAAAGTCTTCTCCTGCGGATTGCCCAACTTTGGAAGGAAGACAGAGAGAGGGTTTTAAAATCTGCCAAGCAAATATCCCAAGCCTTGGAGCTTTTCGGCGTGCAGTCCCACAAAGACCATGTGGGAGAGGAACTCCTTGACAGGGGCGTCAATCACCTTCTTTTGAGTGTAGATTATCAGCACGGAGGATTGGGGGATGCACCCAAGTTTCACCATGCCAAAGCTTGGGAGCTTTTACTTTACAGATACTTCTTTACCCAAAACCCACAGCTTTTAAAGGTGGTGGAGCTCTCTTTGGATGCCATGGCAAAGGGGGGCATCTACGACCACTTGCTGGGTGGTTTTTTCAGATACTCCACAGACCAAAACTGGATCGTCCCTCATTTTGAAAAGATGCTGTATGATAACGCAGAACTCTTACAGCTTTACTCTATGGCTTATCAAGTTATTCCCAAGCCCATTTACGAGTATGTTGCCAAGGGCATAGTGGAGTATTACAAAAGGGAGGGCACAGACCCAGCGGGAGGCTTTTACGCGTCCCAGGATGCAGACATTGGGCTCTTGGACGAGGGCGGATACTACACCTTTTCTTTGGAAGAGCTAAAGGATGTGCTAACTCCCGAAGAGTTAAAGGTGGCAAGCTTGCACTTTGACATAGGACCAAAGGGAGAGATGCACCACGACCCCACCAAGAATGTGCTCTTCATAGACAAAGAGGAGGATGAAATATCAAAAATTTTGGGCATGCCCAAGGAAGAGGTCCAATCGCTACTTGAGAGTGCCAAAAGAAAGATGCTCGAATACAGAGAAGAGACAAGAGAAAAGCCCTTTGTGGATAAAACCATATACAGCGGATGGAATGGGCTTATGT
>DAIUER010000106.1:0-2636 GCA_036845005.1 Thermocrinis sp. | reverse complement strand
AGCCATAAGAAAGCTAAGGCATCCTGCCCGGGCTAAGCATCTAAAGGACTTTGAGACCCTATGAGCTTTTAGCCCTCGGCGGTCCCACCGCCAGCGGAAAATCTCAGCTTGCTTGTTTGTTAGCGGAGAGGGTAGGTGGAGAGATCATCAGCGTTGATTCTATGGCGGTCTATAGGCATATGGACATTGGGACCGCCAAACCCAAAGACTGCCCAATAAAGCATCACCTTGTGGATGTGGCTGAGCCGGGTGATTACTTTGATGCCAAACTCTTTGAGGAGTTAGCCCAGAAGGCAATACGGGAAATAAAGTCCAAGGGAAAGCTACCCATCCTCTGCGGTGGCACTTATCTCTACTTTCAAGCCCTGCTCTATGGACTTGCGCCAACTCCCGAGCCAGACTGGTCTCTGAGAGAAAGGCTTTACGGCGTGGTAAAGAAAAAGGGTAGCGAGTTTTTACACAGAAAGCTCAGGTCTATAGACCCAATTTATGCCCAAAAGGTGCATCCAAGGGACGCAAGGAGGATTGTGAGGGCTTTGGAGGTTTTTTTGCAAACGGGCAAACCCTTTTCTTCCTTTCATGAGTGGCAGGACGTAAGGTATAAATTTCTTGGTTTTTACATTACGCGCCCTTGGGAGAGCCTCTCCAAAAGGATAGAGGAGAGGGTAGAAAAGATGTTCCAAGAGGGACTTGTGCAAGAGGAGGAAAAACTGATGAACATGGGCTTTGAAAGGTTTTTAACCTCCGCCCAAGCTATAGGATACAAGGAGCTTGTGCCATACCTTAAGGGGGAGGTAGGCTTGGAGGACGCAAAGGCTCAGGTCATAAAAAACACCAAGGAGTATGCCAAAAGGCAGATAAGGTGGTTCAGAAGGCAAGGTTGGGTGGAGATAAATTTAGACCGTCTTAGCCTTGAGTCTGCGGTGGAGCTGATCCTTTCAAAACTTTTTGCCGGAGATGAGCCTGAGCAGGTCGTTGAGAATTACAAACAAGGACAGGGCTACTATTAGGGCAAAGCCGAGCCTCTGCCATGCCTCTTTGAACCTCAAGGGAAGAGGCTTCCTTCTGATGCTTTCAATCAGGAAAAGGAGTATTAACCCTCCGTCTAACATAGGAAGTGGCAGTAGGTTAAAGATTGCCAACTGAACGGATATAAAAGCCATAAGACCGAGGTATGGGACCAGTCCCTGCTGGGCGGATTGTCCTGCCATCTGGGCTATTGCAATGGGACCTCCCAAGTTTGTGGGAGAGAGGGAGCCCGTGATCATACTCCAAAGGGCTTTTAGAGTAAGGGCAGTAAGGGTGGCGATCCTCTCAAAGCTTCCTATAAAGGCTTCAAGGGGACCCTGCTTTACCTTGACCGTTTCCACCTTGGGTGCAACCCCTATTATAGAAATGCCCGTTCGTGGATCCTTCATGGGAATTAAGGTGATCTCCCTTATCTGTCCTTGCCTTTCTATCTTTAAGTCTATCTTTTCTGCAGACCTTATGAGCTTAACTGCTTCTTGCCAGCTTTTTATTTCCACTCCGTTTATGCTCAGGATCCTGTCTCCCTCTTGCAATCCCACCTGTTTGGCTGGGCTCCTTTCCAAAACAGTGCCCACCACAGGTTCAATAAGTGGCTCCGCACCAAAGCCCCTTGGGTTCCTTAAGTCCATCTTCCCCTCAAGGGTCAAAACCTTGCCATCCCTCAGAACTTCCAGCTTTAGTTCCTGCTCAAAGATATCCTTTAGTAGCTTCTCCTCTAAATCCTTCCAGCTATCCACCTTTTTGCCATTCACCGAGAGGATCAGGTCTCCCCTTTGAAGACCGACCTTCTGGGCTGGGCTGTTTTCCTGCACATAGCCCACCACTGGCTTTTCGAAGGCATACTTGGGAACCTCTCTGCCAAGCATTCCAATTAGCCAAAAAACAAGAACCGCCAAGATGAGGTTAAAAAAGGAGCCCGCAAAGGCTATCAGAATCTTTTGCCAGTTTGGTTTGGAGGAAAAAGCCCTTGGGTCCGAGACGCCATCCTCCTCTCCATATAGCTTTACAAAGCCACCAAGAGGAATCGCCGAGAGCCTGTATTCGGTCTCTCCCCACTGCTTTTTAAACAAAACAGGACCAAAGCCAACGGAGAAGACCTCCACCTTAACTCCAAAGAGCTTAGCAAACAAAAAGTGCCCCAGCTCATGGAACCAAATAAGAATACCTACCAAAACCAAAAAGGCTAAAATCGTCTCCATCTCAGTCCTTCCACTCCTTTAAAACTTCCTCCGGGACTTTAAAGTTATCCCTAACCTGTCCGTTGCCAAGGATCACAAACTTCTGGATGGTTAGTTCCTCCAGCGCCATGGGACCCCTTGCGTGGATTTTATCGGTAGATATGCCCATCTCCGCCCCAAGCCCAAACTCGTTGCCGTCGGTAAACCTTGTGGATGCGTTCACATAAACCGCCGCAGAATCCACCTCTGTAAGGAACTTCATCGCCTTAGTGTAGTTTTCAGTAATTATGGCATCCGAGTGTTTGGAACCGTAGGTTTCTATGAAATCTATGGCTTCCTCCATGCTATCCACCACCTTGACCGCAAGTATTAGGTCCAAAAATTCCTCGTAGTAGTCCTCCTCTGTGGCGGGCACTGCCTTTACAAAGG
>DAIUER010000105.1:0-2647 GCA_036845005.1 Thermocrinis sp. | reverse complement strand
GTGGGAACATCCTCTCCTTTCAACTTCAACGGACTTGTAAGGCATTACTACCTATGACAAGGCTCCAACATGGCAGACATTCAGGTGAATCTGGTGGATAAGAAGGAAAGAAAGGACCAATCCCACGATTTTGCCAAAAAGATAAGACCCGCAGTCCATGAGATCGCCACAAAATACGGTGCCAAGTATGTAGCTGTGGTGGAAGTGCCACCCGGTCCTCCCGTGCTATCCCCCATAGTAGCGGAAGTCTATGGTCCTGACCTAAAGAGCCAAGAGGAGTTTGCTTTGAAGGTCTTGGATGTATTCAAAAAATCCCCCTCCATAACCGACGAGGGCATATACCTTGAAAGCCCCCACAAAATACTCATACTGAAGGCAAAGGATGATGTGCTAAAGCTGGTGGGCATGTCTAAAGAGGAGTTCGTGCATACTTTAACCGCCTTGCTTGGTGGCTACCAGGTGGGACTGCTTCAAAACACAGACACAGAGCATACACCCATAATAGTTCAACTAAAAGAAAACTACAGAAGCTTAGAGCTTTTGAATACCCTCAAAATTCCCACCAAAGATGGCAAGCTTGTTCCTGTGTCGGAGCTCGTGGAGATTTTGGAACAAGATGCACCCAAAAGTATATACCGCAAGAACCTAAGGCGGGTGGTTTATGTGATAGGAGATGTGGCAGGAAGGGAGGAGGCTCCCTTCTATGGCATTCTTGACGTTAGAAAGGATGTGCTTTCTATTCCTACACCTTACGGTCAGCCTAAGGAGCTCTGGATGAGCCTGCCCCTTATAGAGGACGGTATATACGTAAAGTGGGATGGTGAGATGCACATAACCCTTGAGGTCTTCAGGGACCTTGGGCTTGCCTTTGGCGTTGCCCTTTTTGTGATGTATGTGCTGATCCTGGGTTGGTTTAAAGACTTTAAAATCCCAGGCATAATCATGGCACCCATACCCTTAACCTTGGTGGGTATAATTCCCGGACACCTTCTGATGGGTGCCTTCTTTACCGCTACATCTATGATAGGTTTTATTGCCCTTGCGGGTATAATAGTCAGAAACTCCATCCTGTTGGTGGATTTTGCGGAAGAAAAGATAAAGGAAGGTGTCCCACTCCACAGGGCGGTTGTTGAAGCGGGAGTTATAAGAACAAGACCTATAATTCTCACCGCGGTGGCAATAATAGTAGGCTCCTTTGTGATAATCTTTGACCCTATCTTCAACGGGCTTGCCATATCTCTGATCTTTGGCACAATAGGTTCCACCACTCTAACTCTGGTCCTCATACCCCTTATGTATTACGCTTCCAAGTTGAAGACGCTAAAAGAAAAACCTTCAAAGGACGAAGTTTATAGGGAATTATTTTAAAAATTTTGGGTTATACTCTTAATATGCATGTTTTGAGGAAGCAAGCAATTTATGACAAAAGGAGAAATGTAGCCTTTTGGGAAGTTTTTGTTCAGGATGCCACTACCGGTAAATATCCAAAAGACGTTGACCCTCTAAAAGCTACTACCATAGCGGTAGATGTGCTTGTAGAGTTGGGTGCCTATAGGGTTGGAGAAGGGAAGGTTGTCTTCGTTAATGTTCCAGCTATATTCTTAGAGGCTTCTATGTTTGACCTTCTCTCTCCAGAATATGTAGGCATAGAGCTTGTGGAAAACAAAAACATTACTACCCAAACCCATAATGCCATAGAACTTTTACTAAAAAGAGGTTTCAAATTCTGCATAGATGACTTTGGCTTTGAGAGGATAGATTATCTACCCTTGCTAAGCAAAGCTCACTTTGTAAAGATAGACATTAAAAACAGTCCCTACGACTTGGATGAGCTAAGAGAAGTTATAGCTATAGTAAAGAGCTTGAAAAAAAGCGTAATAGCAAAGAACATAGAAACAGAGGAAGATTATAAAAGGACAAAGGAGTATGGCTTTGACTATTTCCAAGGTTCCTATCTTTCGCCACCCACTGTTGTAAAGGATACACGAACAATTTCTTACCTTAAAAGCACACTATTGGAGCTTTACCAAGCCCTGACAGAGGGTGATATGAAGCGGATAGTAAGTGTTCTTGAAAGAGATGTGGGTGCAGCGTATAAACTCTTGAAGTTTGCTAACTCTGTAAAGGCTAAAAAGATAAGTAGTTTGGAAGAGGCTGTTGCCTATCTGGGTTTTGATAACCTAATTAAGTTTGCCATAGTGCTTGCCCTTTCTGAGATGTTTGCAGAGGGAGATGAGAAAAGGCATTGGCAAAGAGCCCTTTACAGGGCTTGTTTAGCGGAAAAGCTCTCAGAACTATACTCGCCCGATTTAAAGGCAAAGGCTCACACCGCAGGGCTCTTTTCCCTCTCCCAGGAGATCTTTGGGCAAAGGCCAGAGAATTTAGCCCTTGAGCTGGGTTTGGACAAAGATATTCTGGAAGCCTTTGAGAAAAAGCCCAATGGGTTGAGTTTTATCTTATCTTTGGTAGAACTATTGGAGGACACCCAAAATCCAGAGGTCTTGGAAAAGGTTGCAAGGATATTAAAAACAAGCCCCGATAGGGTCAAATTCGTTATAGAGAGCGCAAAAAAAGAATCGATGGCAATTACCCAAGAGCTCACTTAATCGGTGGCGTAGCTGTGAAGCCCAGGGAAGAATAAATTAAT
>DAIUER010000104.1:0-2661 GCA_036845005.1 Thermocrinis sp. | reverse complement strand
CTTGCGGTTCCTCGCTCTTATGACCCATACCTTTATGAGGAAGATCTGGGGGAGGGTAGGCTAATTCTTAGAGTGGAGGGTGTAGGAGAGGTTTCAGAGAAGGGCTTTTCTGCCCGGGTAAAGGTCTTGGGTGGGGACTTCCCAGAAATTTACGAGAAGACTACGTTTTTGAGGGTCTATGGGGCGGAGGATGTGCCATCTAGATACTTGGAGGTTTATGGAAAGGTCAGAGTGAGGGAAGGAAGGATTTTTATTAGTGCTACATACAAAGATGTAGCCTTTGCAAATGTCTCACCTTCTCTGAGGGATCGCCTTGCCAAGCGTTTGGAGGAGAGGATAGGGGACCAAGAGGTCAGGGCTTTAGCCTTAGCATACTTTTTGGGAGAAGATCAGAGCATTGTTCCCATGAAGGTTCAATCTGCCTTTTTGACTACGGGGCTTGTGCATCTTTTGGTGGTCTCTGGTGGGCATCTTAGCCTTTTAGCACTTATGCTCAGATTTTTGGCTCCCTACTGGCTTGGGCTTTGGCTTGCCCTTTTGGGTGTTAGCTTTTATGCCCTCTTTTTGGTTCCCTCTGAGCCTCCCGTCCTCAGGGCTTACCTTATGATCCTTGCGTCCATCCTATTGCTTTTGTATGGAGAAAGACCAAACCTTTTGGGTATTCTGTTAGCATCCGGTGGCGTAATACTTCTTCTCTTTCCTGAGTATGTAGGTTCATACTCCTTTTGGCTTTCCTTTTGTGCAACCCTTTATATTTTGCTCTCACTCCAGGACCCTCCCAGAAGGGATGTGGTTTTTCTCTCCTTTTGGGTGTCCTTCTTTGCCTTTTTGGGAACCATGCCCATCCTTTCCCTCTTTTCCTTTTCCGCACCTTTTAGCATTCTGCTAACTCCACTGCTTTCTGTTCCCTTCTTAGCCTTTACCTTTTATGGCTTTTTGGATATGCTGACCTTCTTTTCTCTGCCAGCCTTCCCTTTGGAAGTGATGGGAAGGTTTATAAACTCCTCTGTGATGTTTTTCTCGGACTTTGCACCCATGCTATTTTTTAACTTTAGCCTTTGGGAGACTGTCTTTAGCCTCAGTTTGGGGGCGGTTTTGTTATATTTCCTCAAGGGATGGGAAAAGTTGTTGGTGGGTTTGGTATTCGTCCCATTCCTGTTTTAGCCTGAGGTAGTAGCTTCCGTTTCGGGTGATGAGACCCTCCAGTTCATAAAAGCCCAGCTTTTGGTGGAGTTCCCTTTCATCCATACCCAAAAGTTGGGAAAGTTCGCTGAGGGTCTTTGGAGTGTTCAAAGCTAAAAGCACTGGGTCTTCCTCTTGGACCTCCTCCTTTAAGCCAAACTTTTCAACCCTTCCCACCAGCTTAGCAACGCCCTCATTGACCAGTTTTATGCAACCCTCCCACCTTTCGCTTATGCCATAGCCCACATGCACATAAACGGGTCTGTTTTGTTCTTTGGCGTAGTAAGCTGTTATGAGGGCACCCGAGTTCTCTCCCGCTTCTACCACAAAAACACCCTCAGAGATGCCACTTATGAGCCTGTTTCTCCTTGGAAAGGTATGCTTGTCTGCCTTTTCCCAGGGTAGGAGCTCCGAAAGAAGAACACCGCTTCTGAGGATGAAGTCCTGCATCCTTTGGGGCACCTCAAGGATGCCCATTCCCAAAAGGCAGAGGGTATAGCCACCCGCCTCTATGCAAAACTTGTGGGCGTAAGCATCTATACCCTTGGCACCACCTGAAACTATGGCGTAGCCCTTGCCCACCAAAAATCCCACCAACTCCTTTGTGTATCTTACGCTGTAGCTGTCTGGGTTGCGCGTGCCAACCACACCAAAATAGCTTACCGTTTTTAGCTCTCCTCTGTAAAATAACACGGGCGGTGGGTCCTCAATTTCCTTCAGCCTTACGGGATATTGAGGGTCCGAAAGGCACACCCAGTTTATTCCTTCCCTTTCCACAACTTTTATAACCTCTTTCGGTTCAAAGCTGAACTTCTTTTCCTTTATTGCCTGCATCTTTGCATCGCCCACAAGGGCTTTAAGTTCCAATTGTTCCGCCTCAAAAACAAGCCTTGGGTCTTTGAAATTTTGATAGAGCTTTTTTATACTTCTCTCTCCAAGCCCTACAATAGATTTTAATGCAAGCCACCAGTAGAGGCTTTCCTTCACTGTTTATCCTTCTCTACAAGCCCTTTAACATAAGGTAGGGCATCCTCCACCGCAGGGTCTATTCTCTCGCCAGTGTGTCTCTTCCACAGCTCCACCTTTCCATCTTTTGCCTTTTTCCCTACTACCAAAACGTAAGGAAATCCGCAGAGTTCTGCGTCTGCAAACTTAAAGCCCGGGCTTTCGTCCCTATCGTCGTAGATAACATCCAAGCCCATCTCCATAGCCTTGATATAAAGCCCTTCTGCCACAGACCTTTGGGTCTCGTCGGAGGTATTGACGCAGATGATGTCTAATTCAAAGGGTGCCACCACCGTAGGAAACTTTATACCCTTCTCGTCGTGATACTGCTCCACTATGGCAGAAAGGCATCGGGATATACCAATGCCATAACATCCCATGACCACCGGCTTTTCCTGACCAAAACGGTCCTTTATCAGGGCTTTCATAGGTTCCGAGTATCTTGTTCCCAAAAGGAATATGTGCCCAAGCTCA
>DAIUER010000103.1:0-2686 GCA_036845005.1 Thermocrinis sp. | reverse complement strand
AAGGACCTTGGACAATATAGAAGGTGTGCCGGGGCTTATGGATGTGCCGATCCTTGGGTGGCTCTTTAAGAGAAAAACCACCTCCGAAGACAAGGTGTCCCTGTTCATATTCCTAACACCCTATGTGATAGAAAATCCAGAGGACCTATCAAAGATCACGGAGGAACACCAAAAGCTCGCACAGGAGCTGAGAAAGAGGGCGGAGGAGGCAAACAAAAAGAAGAGAAAAAAGAATGAAGCTGAAGATTAAAGAGGTTCTTCTGCTGGCAGTTCTCTTTGTGCTTTTTTCTGCTTTTATTTTGTTTATTACCCTTCCAAAGTTTTTACTGCTTGATAGGGTGCTTATGGAGAGGGGTATATACCTTATGGCACAGGGTGTAGAGGAAGGTCTGTTTCATGTAAGGCTCAGTAAGGTTCAGGTCTATGATAAAAACTCAAAGCTTGCGGAGTTTGACTCCGTGATGTTTTCTATAAAGCCCTTTTATCTCTCTCTGAAGGGCACCTGTCAGGGTGGTAGCTTGGAGACAAAACTCTTTTTAAATAAAAAGATTGAGATAGAAGGGCAAAACTTTGGTTGTTTGAAGGGAGCACGCGTAAAGTTTGTGAGCTTGGAGCTGGTGGATGGCATAAGAGGAAAGCTTGAGCTTGAGGACGTAAGGCTCAAGGATTTAAAGGTGGATGGGCTGACGGTGGAGTTCAAGGGCAGGACCTTTAGCGGGCGGGCGAGGGTTTTGGATTCCCTGGTCGTAGGAGATGGTGTTGTTTCCTTCAACAGGGCAGACCCGCTCCGTTCTTCCATCAACGGCAAGCTAACAGGCATGGGTTTGAACCTTCAGATTTCGGGAACCCTTCAAAATCCATCGGTAGAAGTGGTGCGATAAACTACCTAACCATCTGCGCGATCTTTGAGTATTTTTTATACACCCTTAGCACATACTCGCTGTTTTCCTTTGCCCTTTCTCCCTTGTTGTAGCAATCTATTGCCTGTTTTAGGTTGTTTGGGTAAGCATCCATGCATCTTCTTAGAACCATGGCGCCAAAGTGTATGTTATAGCAGGGCTCCCATATCCACTCCTTGGGAATTTTGTATTTTTTTAGCCAAAAGGAGTTTATCTGCATAATACCGTAATCTACGCTTCCGTTTTTGTTGTAATTAATTGCCTTTGGGTTAAAACCGCTCTCCACGCTGGCAATGGCGGAAAGAAGGAGTGGGTCCACTCTGTATCTTTCCCCTGCATCAAAAAAACAGTGATAAAAACCAAAAGAAAGGTTAAAGAAAGCCAAGAGAATTAGCAACTTCAGCCCCATAGCCCACTCCAAAGCTTTTCTATTCTTGGGTCCCTTTGCAGAAGGTTTAGGTAATTCACCACATACTTACCCAAAATGTCCAGCTCCACGTTCACCAGGTCTCCCTTTTTTCTTGACCTAAGGTTTGTGTTTTGGTAGGTGTGTGGGATGATGTTTATGCTTACGCTTTCTCCTTGAACGTAGTTTATGGTTAGGCTTATGCCGTCTATGCCAATGGAGCCCTTTTCCACCACATAGGGTAAGTATTCTTTTGGCACTCGGATTCTCAGTTCCCAATGTTCTCCCCTTTGGGAGAGGGTCTCTATGGGAGAGGTAAAATCCACATGCCCTTGCAAAAAGTGTCCCCCTATGCGGTCCCCCACCCGCAGGGACCTCTCAAGATTTACTGGGTCTCCCTTCTTTAAAAACCTCAAATTACTCCTGCTAAGGGTCTCCTCAGATAGGTCAAAGCTGAGCATCTGACCTTTCCATTCCACCAGCGTAAGGCATACACCATTGACCGCCACGCTATCGCCCAACTTTAACTTCCCCAAAGAGCTCCTTACTACCAACCTTGCACCCCCCCGGTGTGGGCTTTAGACCCTCAACAACTCCCACCTCTTCTACTATGCCGGAGAACATTATAGAACCACCTCCTCCGCAGGAAAGACGGGTCCCTCGTAGCAAACCCTCAAAAATTTCCCATTTTTTGATGGCACCACACAGCCAAGGCATACACCCCAACCGCAAGCCATGTCTGCCTCCAGAGAAAGATAAACCTCCCTGTCCCTTGCCATCTCCTTTAGAACTTTTAGCATCTTTGTAGGACCGCATGCATGAACAACCCAAGATTCATCAAAGTCCTTTAGGGCTTGTAGGACGCTACCCCTTTGCCCCTCGGAGCCATCGTCTGTAAAAAGCTTGTGCTCTATGCCATTTTCCTTCAGCCATTCCTTCATTACCAAAAGGTTTGAGCTCCTCGCTCCGTAGCATACAAAGACCTCTTTGCCAAAGGCTTTTAACTCCTTTGCCAGAAGGGAAAGCCCAGGCATGCCTATGCCACCACCCAAAAGAAGGTGCCTCTGTCCGTCCAACCTAAAGAGCCTGTTTCCCAGAGGACCAAGAACTTCCACGCTGTCGCCTTCTCTGAGCCTTGCCATCAGGGCGGTGCCCCTGCCAACCACCTGGTAGTATATGCTTATGCGGTCCTCTTTTTTGTCTGCTATCGCAAAAGCCCTCCTGCCCATAGGGTCAAGCCCACTCCAACCCTTCAACATCACAAAGTGTCCGGGTTTGACCTCCTCCGGAAAAGGAAACTCCAACTCCATAAGGTAGGTTTGCGGTCCCACCTCTAAGTTTTTTAACACTTTAACCCTTAACTCTCTCATTGCTCTTCCTC
>DAIUER010000102.1:0-2699 GCA_036845005.1 Thermocrinis sp. | reverse complement strand
TCTGTGGCTTCTTTTGCTCTCTGATCAAAGCCAACTGCTATTTTGGAAAGTAGAGGAATGCCTACTAAGGCTACAAAGGTTAAAGAAAAGGCTAATATGGTGGTAAATGTGAGGAGAAATCCTGCAAGTTTTTTGAACTCTTCTTCGCTTTTCATTCTTGCAAAAACAAGCTGAGGAACTCCGATGGAGTCAAAGACATCTACAAAAATCATGAAAACGCCAAGAAGGGACAGAGCCATAAAGAAGGCGTCCGTTTGATAGCTAAAGCCAAGGAGTATTGCTATAGCTAAGTGCTTTAGGTATCCAAAGCCTCTTGCAAGTAGGTTTATGGTGGAGGTTTTGATTATGGCGTGCCTTATTGATTCGGGTTTTAGTTTGAACATGGGAGTTTTATGTATTTTATCCTGAAGGGTATTTCCACAGCTCAAGGGCAGAGGAGATAAATTTCTCTATGTCTTGGTGGCTTTGTAGAACCACATTCCTCACCCAAGGGTGGTTGTGATAGGAGTAGGGGAAGTCTTTGACGAAAACGCCCAATGTAGGAACTTTGAGGGCTACGCTCATGTGATATGGTCCGCTGTCGGAGGATATAAAAAGCCTGCATGCCTTTATAAGATCCGCAAGCTCTAATATGTTGGTTTTTCCTGCCAAGTTTAGGGCGGGCAAGTGGTAGCCTTCCAAAAATCTCTCGTTTACATCCGCTTCAAAGTTTGCCCCGCTTAGGACTAAAAAGGATGAGGTAGCTTGTTGGACTTTGTGGATGGCTTCCCTGAGCAGTTCTAAATTGGGTCTTCGCCAGAGGGCGTCGGGGGTTCCACAGCCTATGTTCAAGCCCAAAAGGGGGACATTCTCCGGTATGGAAAATCTGCTTCTCATGGTTTCCCTAAATTGCCTGCCCTCTTGGGTTTCCTCCAGCTCTATTGGTAGTCCTTTCCTTTCAATACCGAAAGCCTTTAGAACTACAAAATACCTGTCGGTATAATCTTTGCTTTTTAACACGATTCTGCTGGAGGGAGCCTTGTGGGTGTAAAAAAGACCCCTGCCCGGGAATTCTGCGATGCCTACGGATGGAATTTTGTATTTTAGCCTTGCATACAGGCATAGCATGGAACTTTCCAAGCCGTGTGGTTCCATATCTACGATCAGGTCGGGATTTAACTCTCTCACAAGCTTATCGAAGCCTTTGAAAAACTCTATCCAATCCTTCAGACCTTTTAGCCTTTTATCTAAGATATGAAAGGAAGCTAAAAGGTGGTGTTTTGATATTAATGTTTCGGACACATAGCCGGGGTCCTTGGTGAGGAAAAGAAGATGCAAGTCTGCGGTTGGGAATTTGTTCTTTAGAGCCCTCCAACTTGCAGAAGCCCTTAGCATATCGCCCACGCCTGCGGAATGCACCATGATAAGAAGTATTTTTTTAATGTCCTTCTCCATGCCTTTCCACTACCCTAAACATAAGAAGGATCCAAGGGAGCATGGCATCCCAAAAGCCGGTGAATATGCTACCAATTAGCAAAACGGACAAGAAAGATAAGGAAGGTAAGAGTAAAAGGTCCTCCCTTTGCTTTATTTTGAAGCTGAAAAAGAAAGAGTAGTAGGCAAACCAAAGCCACAGAATGCCCGCAAGACCAAGAGCGCCCTTTTCTATGAGTTCAGAAAGTAAAAACACAGATTCGTAGGTGCCACCCACGGGGGATTTGGGCTCCAGATAGTAGCCGGAGTTTATGCCGTGCCCTATCAAAAGCTCAAAGTAGTTCTTTTCCTTTATGTCTTTTTGCAAAACCTCTAAACCCTTTTTGAAGATCCCCCACCTTAGGCTTGATATGACGTTGAGGGCTTGGTCGTCTAAGACTCTTTTGCCCGTTATTAGCTCCCAAGCGGTGGCAAAGCGGGGGTCTTTTTCCACCAAAATGCCAAAGGTCAAAGAGCCCGCAAAGGTCAAGGAAAGCAGAACAAAGGCTAATACCTTTTTAGAGATAAAACCTCTGAGTAGGTAAAGAAGAAAGGTCAGCGTGATGGCTAAACCAAGCATGGCAGACCTTCTCATGCTAAAAAACACAAAGCCCACAAAGAGCAAAAAGAGTAAAAGGTAATAGACTCTCTTGGTGTATAAAAACATAGCTAAAGCACTTAGGGAAAAAAAGGAATAGAGCATGCCCACTTCAAACCACCCACCCCAAAGGGGAGCGGGCTGTCCTGTTTTGAGAAACTTATAGATAACCACAGGGACCAAAAGAACGCCCGCCATTATCAAAAAGAGGTTGAACTTTTTAAAAAACTCATGACCGAGCCTCTCTTTACCACCCAAAGGATACACAAGCAAAAACAGAGACCTTTCTATACCCTTTCCCAAGTGGGAGGGAGTGTATAAAATGGTTGATAGCAACGTGGGGATGGCGTAAAGGAGCGGAGGGAGGAATAGTTTTCCATAGGGCTTTAGCCCACCTCTTGCGATTGAGTAAAAGGTGTATGCGGTCAGAATTATAATTAGACCTTCAAACAGGGATATGGACAAGAGCATAAAGAGGGTTGTTAAAAAAATGAGCTTTTGCACTTTATATAGTTTAGCACGGGCTACTTATAAACTTTCCTTTTGAACAGATCCTTGGGTGAGAGAACTCTTTCAATGAATAGCTTGCCCTCCAAGTGGTCTATTTCATGTTGGATTACAACCGCCTCAAAGCCCTCTGTATCAAAAA
>DAIUER010000101.1:0-2768 GCA_036845005.1 Thermocrinis sp. | reverse complement strand
TACAGCCCACCCATAACTCCTGTAAGTGGTAGACAGGCCGGCAAAGCTTACCAAGAGATCTATGGATTGGAGGTTAAATTAGAAAGCGGTAAGGATGTGGCAGTTTTGAAAATAGAGGCTAAAAACTTGCCCGTAGCAAAGATAGGCAACTCAGATAATGTAAAGCTCACAGATCAAATATACGCAGTAGGCTATCCCGGTGTAGTTTTACAGCATGCCTTTTTGGGACAACAAACCATACTGGACCCCACTGTCACCAGCGGAAGGGTTTCGGGTGCAAAGGTCCAGGTGAGTGGCGCGCCGGTTATCCAGACGGATGCACCTCTCACTTGGGGAAATAGTGGCGGACCTGTTTTCAATCGGCAGGGTGAGGTCATAGGTATGGCTACTTTTATAAGCATAAAGGACACAGTTCCCATTCAAGGTTTTAACTTCTTGGTCCCTTCAAACACCATAGCGGAGTTTATAAGAGTTAGCGGTGCTATCATTAATCAAGAAAGCGTGTTTAACAAGCTGTGGTACGAAGCAATAGACCTCTATGTAAAGGGTGAGTACGAGCAGGCTATGAAGAGGCTTGACGATGTTCTAAGACTTTATCCCTTCTTGCCTGATGCGAGAAATCTTCAGGCAAAGATACAGGAAAAGCTCACTTTAGGTGGTGGGAAAGCTACAGGTGGAAAGACCTTTTTGGTTTTAGGTGGTGCGCTATTGGTGATCTTGATAGCGGGCGGTGTGGGTGTTTTCTTATTCCTTAAGAGCAAAAAACCTGCACCTGCATCAAAAGAGAAGGAAACAAAAACACTGGGTCAATTGGTAGGACTTAGTGGACCTTATGCTGGACAAACCTTCAACATTCCCTCTACGGGTATAAAGATAGGAAGAGATCCTTCCAAAAACAACATAGTTATAAAAGATGACAGAGTATCAAGAGAACATGCATGGATAGGTCCTTCTGGGAATTCCATAGTAATCAGGGACCTGAATTCCGCAAATGGAACTTTCCTTAATTCCATTGAAAACAAAATAACCGAGGCTGTGCTAAAAGACGAAGACAAGATCATCATAGGCAAAGGAGAATTCGCATCTTTCCTTTTCAAGGGATGAACCTATGATAGGTAAGCAAATAGGACCTTACATTATTCAGGAGAACTTAGGCGAGGGAGGGATGGGTGTAGTCTATAAAGGAATACATAAGGATATAGAGCAAACAGTTGCCATAAAGGTGCTATACCCTCAGTACGCAAAGGATGAAAATTTCAGGGAGCGTTTCAAAAGGGAAGCCAAAGTGCAGGCTAAACTTCACCATCCTAATGTGGTAAATATACTGAACTATCTGGAGGATGAGGACGGAAATATGTACATAGTTATGGAATATGTAGGTGGTGGATCCTTGGAAGATAAGATGAGAACTGGCAAAATTTCTTTGAGCGACAGCGTGAGCGTGATAATCCAAGTGCTTAATGCCCTATCTTACATGCACTCAAACGGCATAATTCATAGAGATATAAAACCCAGCAATATAATGTTTGCAGATAGCATAGTTAAAGTTTCCGATTTTGGTATAGCAAAGCCTATGTCTGACAAAGGGCTGACAAAAACGGGGGCTATAGTTGGGACCGTGTGGTACATGGCACCAGAAATCATAAAGGGAGAAGACCCAACTCCAGCAAGCGACCTTTATGCAGTGGGTGTGATACTTTATCAACTTTTAACGGGGAGGACGCCTTTCTATGGCAAAACAGACTTTGAAGTAATGAAGTCTCATTTAGAAAAAGAGCCTCAACCACCTGAAACTCTAAACCCCAACCTTCCCCCTGGCACTTGGGATTTGGTTAAAAAGGCTTTAGCAAAGAACCCGAAGGAGAGATTTTCCTCTGCCGATGAATTCAAACAGGCTCTAATAGACTGGTTTTCCAGAGCAGATGATCCACAAAAAATAAAAAGCGTGGATTTGACAAATTTACAAAGCTTTCAAATCAACAATGTAAAGAAGGTAGCTATAAACAAAAAGTATATACTTATAGGCTTGCTCTCTCTTCTTATAATTTCCCTTTCTCTTATAGTCGTTCTCCTTCTCTCCCAGAGAAAGGAAAAACCCAAAGATGTACCAGGGCTTTTAAAGATAGATACACCACCAGCGCAACCTATACAGGCATCTCCTCCAAAGCAGGAACATCAAACAACCACCTCGCAAACAGGCGTTGATGAGGAAAAGCAAGAAAAAACTCAGCAAGAAAAACCACAAAAAGAGATGGAAAAACCCAAAAAGCAAGTCAGATCAGGCACCGACAAAAAAACAACGCAAGAGAATCAACCAAAGGGAGAAGATAAAAGAGTTGAGGATAAACCAAAAGAAACCCAAAAGAAAGAAGAAGGAGGTCCAAAATGGGAAGTTATAAAGTAATCTCCATGTTGGCTTTTGTAGCTTTATTATCTTCCTGCTCAGAGCAGGTGCAGACTTCCTTCAAAATAGCCTACGAAAAGGCCCTAATAGCAGGCAGAACCCCTGGGGAAAAACTGTTAAACACTTATCAGGATGTTTCTCAGGGCAGAGAATGCAGGGATGTTAGAGGGATTAAGGTTATAGAAAATGGGGTGGTCCCATCTGTGGTAGAAAAGGGGGAAAAGATAAACCATAGGATCATTTATTTAGTCTGCCAGCCTACTTCCATTAAAGGAAGTATAGTTAGGATGGTAAAAAAAGATGGAAAAACTCTTTTAAAGGACGATACGCCTTATGAATTCAAACCTGGCAAGTGGGCTGTTGA
>DAIUER010000100.1:0-2770 GCA_036845005.1 Thermocrinis sp. | reverse complement strand
CCCTGGTGTTGGAGGTGGACCTGATACAACTTCATAAACCCAAATACAATGTCCTGCACAAGCACGGTGGGGGCTATCCTGTCCTCTTGCTAACGGAGGATGAGTTTCCAACCCTAAGGGTAGTTAGGGGACCCGAACATGAGGGAAAGCCCTTTGGTCCCTTCTTTACCGCCAAGAGGGCTTATAGGGTAAAAAGGCTCATCCACAAGCTGTTTAAACTTCGCACCTGCGACCCAATGCCCACCAGAACTAGCCCATGCATGGATTATCACTTGGGGCTGTGCAGTGGTCCCTGTGCGGGTCTGGTCAGCAGAGAGGATTATTCCTTGGCGGTGAAATCTGCCCAATCTATGCTCTCGGGGGAGGTCTCTGAGGTTCTACCGGAGCTATACCAGAGGTTAGAAAAACACATGGAAAGGCTTGAGTTTGAAAAATGTGCCCTCCTCAGGGACCAAATAAAAGCCCTGGAAAAGCTCTCCTTGGGTCAGGGCGTGAGCGGGCTACCCTATCAGAGGGCAGACCTCTTTTACAGAATAGGCAGGCTCTTGGGAGTCTTTTTGATAAGGTCCTCCAAACTGGTGGATAAAGAGGTTTTCCTTTTGGAGACGGAGGAGGAGTTGGAGGAGACCCTCATAGGCTTTTACTACTCCAATCCGTTGCCGGAGGTTTTGCTTTTGAACTTTGAGCTTTCGGAAGAGGTCAAAAGGTGGCTATCGGAAAGAGGGAAGGTTGAGATCGTTCAAAAGATAGACCAGAATTTGGAAGAACTTGTTAAAGAAAACCTCCACCACTACATGCCACCGGAACTTTGGCAGGAGGAGTTTTTGAAGGTGCTAAAAATTCATCCACCGAGGATCATAGAGGGCTTTGATGTTTCTCACTTTTATGGAGACTATACGGTTGCATCCTGCGTAGTTTGGGAGGAGGGCACCATGAACAAAAAAAGATACAGAAGGTATAGGGTAAAGACGGTAGGTCAGATAGATGATTATTCCTCCTTGGAGGAGGTGCTGAGCAGGAGGGCAAAAAGGCTTAAGGAAGGGGAGGAGACCATGCCGGACCTATGGCTCATTGACGGAGGACTGGGACAGCTGAGCGTAGCCATAAGGGTAAGAGACAGGTTTGGGTTGCCCATCAAGGTGCTCTCCCTTGCCAAGGAGGAGGAAATTTTGCTAACCGAATGGGGACAGAGGGTAAGGCTAAAGGAACATCCTATCCTTTATAGGATCTTCGGACAGATTAGGGACGAAGCCCATCGCTTTGCCCTCTCTTACAACAGAAAGCTCAGACTAAAGGAGGGGCTAAAGGATATCCTTGACCGAATAAAGGGCATAGGAGAGGTCAAAAAGAGGATCATTTACAACAACTTTGAGAACTTGTACGAGCTTTTAAAGGCGGAGGAGGGGCACCTTAAGAAGCTGGGTATAGACCCATCCATAAAGCAGGAGATAGAGAAGTATTTGACTTAAACTGAAATTGTAGTAGTGTGCCCCGCAGGGCTTGGAGCCCTTTGGGGTTGTTTGATTAAGGCGCCATCCAGTTTTCCTGCTGGAGCATTTCCTCCACCCTATCAGAAACATGCTGGGATATTTTGTAGGCGCAGAACTCGGGACCACACATAGAGCAGAATTTGGCGGTTTTGTAGCCCTCTTGGGGGAGGGTTTCGTCGTGGTATGCCCTGGCGGTCTCTGGGTCTAAGGCAAGTTCAAACTGCCTGTTCCAGTCAAAGGCAAAGCGGGCTTTGGACATCTCCAGGTCCCACTCTCTGGCACCGGGGAAATGCTTGGCCACATCTGCTGCATGGGCGGCGATCTTGTAAGCAATAACTCCCTGCTTTACATCCTCCACATTGGGAAGTCCCAAGTGCTCCTTGGGTGTTACATAGCAGAGCATTGCAGCACCGTGATAACCCGCCAAGGCGGCACCTATGGCAGATGCAATATGGTCATACCCGGGAGCCACGTCTATCACAAGGGGTCCAAGCACATAGAAGGGTGCTTCGTGGCAGAGCTTTTGCTGGATCTTCATGTTGAACTCTATCTGGTCCAAGGGCACATGCCCGGGTCCTTCCACCATCACTTGAACATCGTGCTTCCATGCCCTTTCTGTTAGCTCACCAAGGACCTTTAGCTCCGCAAGCTGGGCTTGGTCGCTGGCGTCCGCGATAGCTCCAGGTCTGAGGGCATCTCCCAAGGAGAAGGAAACATCATACTTTTTGAATATCTCACATATCTCATCAAAGTGCTCATACAAGGGATTTTGCTTTCCGTGTTCCACCATCCACTGAGCCATTATGGCACCGCCACGGGACACTATACCCATAACCCTGTGTTGGACCATGGGCAAAAACTCCCTGAGGATGCCCGCATGAATGGTCATGTAAGAGACGCCCTGCTGGGCTTGTTCCTCTATAACTTCAAGGATCAGGTCCACGGTCATGTTTTTGACCTGTCCCTTTGCCCTCTTGAGGGCTTCGTATATGGGCACAGTTCCTACGGGCACCGTGCTCTCTTTTATGATGGCTTCGCGGGTTTCCCTTATGGCGTCCCCAGTGGATAAGTCCATAACCGTGTCCGCACCGTATTTGATGGCTACCCTCAGCTTTTCCAACTCGGTGGGTATGTCAGAAGCCAAGCCCGAGTTTCCTATGTTGGCGTTGACCTTTACCCTTGAGTTTATGCCTATGCACATGAGCTCAAGGTGAAGATGATTTATATTTGCGGGAATGATCATCCTTCCCCTCGCTACCTCCTGCCTGACAAACTCTGGA
>DAIUER010000099.1:0-2848 GCA_036845005.1 Thermocrinis sp. | reverse complement strand
GTCTTAGCCTTTGTGGTGGGCGCCCTTATAGCCCCAGATGCCACCACCCAAGTGCTTATGGCTATACCACTCATATTGCTTTATGAAATTTCTCTCATTTTTGGGAAGCTGGGGAGGAGAAAAAAGGAAACCTCAATAGAACCGGTAAAGGAGAATGTTTAAGAAAGTTGCCATTGTAGGCGTGGGCTTTATGGGGGGTTCCTTTTCCCTTGCGGTAAAGTCTCGCCTTGGCTGTTCAACCTTTGGCATAGACATAAACCCCGAGGCAATAAAAAAGGGAAAGGAGCTTGGAGTGATAGATGAGGGTTCCACTCAAATGTTAGCCCTAAGAGACTTTGAGCCAGAGCTTGTGGTGCTGGCGGTGCCCGTGGGAGCCTTTGAACAGGTTGCCAGAGGGCTAAAGGAGGTCCTCGATAAGGAAGTCCTAATCACAGACCTTGGCAGTGTGAAGGGCAGGCTTGTTTATATGATGGAGGATTTCTTTGGTGGGTATTTTGTGGGAGGGCATCCCATAGCGGGCACAGAAAAGTCTGGCGTCCAATACAGCAACCCAGACCTCTTTAAAAACAAAAGGGTGGTTTTAACACCCACCCAGAGAACAGACCGGTTAGCCCTCCAAAAGGTCAAGCTCATGTGGGAGAGGATTGACGCCTTTGTAGAATTCATGGACCCCTTTGTTCATGATGTGGTTTTTGGTGCGGTGTCCCATCTCCCCCACGCAGTAGCCTTTGCCCTTATGGACGCAATGGAAAAGCTAAGCAAAGCCCACGATCATCTTTAGCAAGAAGGACACATAGAGATTTACCGAAAGGTAGGGAGTAGCCTGCAGTTGGGAAAAGCCTATGCCTAATAAAAACTTTAGGGCTATGGGCATCACCAAAAAGTAGGCAAAGCTGGCACCCAAAAGAAAGAGTATGATTGAAAAGAGGGTTATAGGGATCACCAATTTTTTCTCCTGAGGATAAAGGGCTGGCTCCACAAACTTCCAAAGCTGATAGAGGATAACAGGAGAGGAAAGAATAAAGCCAAAAACCACCGAAATCTTTATGAGTATAAAAAGAGGCTCTGTGGGAGAAAGGGTTATGAGCTGGACCTGAGGGTAAGCCCTCTGGACGGGTTCCTTTAGCACTTCAAAAATATACTGGGCTAAGTAGAAGGCTGCGCCAGAGGCAACCAAAAAGGCTACCACGGACTTAATCAGCCTTTGTCTTAGTTCCCTCAGATGTTCCGTCAGTGGCATCCTGGGAAGCTCTTGACCCATCCTCTAACACCTCTTCGGTTTTAGTCTTCTCATCCAAGCTATTGGACTCTTCCATAAACTCTGTGTTTGTCTCCTCTAACACTTCTTCGGTTTTAGCTTCCTCTTCTAAGTTCTTGGTCTCTTCCATAACCTTTCTATTTATCTCCTCCAAATACATCTGATACCTGAGCTCATCCCAAGTTTCCCTTACCTTTCTGAGCAGTTCTCCCAACTTTCCCGCCAGTTCTATGGTCTTTTCCGGTCCCAAGACAATCAAAGCCACCAAAAGGATCAGAATTAGCTTAGGGAAGTCCATCTGGGATATTATAAGCCCAAGCTTTTTCTGATGCTCTTTTCAAAAAAGGAGACCATATACATAAACTTCCTATCCTCCCTGCATCTTTGCTCCACCTTTTTTACAGCGTATATAACTGCGGTGTGATCCTTTTTGCCAAAGAACTCACCAATCTGAGAGTAGGGTAGGTTTAAAAGGGTTTTGCACAGAAACATAGCTATGTGTCTGGCGTTCATCACCTTTCTCTCTTTGGTATCCTTTTTTAAGAGCTCTGGGTTTAGCTTAAAGCCCTTTGCCACCGTGTTAATTATCAGCTGAACCTTCTTCTCTTTTTCTAACTCCTCAGACTTTGGAAGCCTTTTTATACCACTTACCTTTAGGGTTTTCACAAAGCCCTCTATCTCCCTAACATTGTAGCCGGTGTTCTCAAAGACATAGTCTATGGTCTCTTGGTCTAAGGGCAGTCCATACAGGATCAGTTTTTGTTTTATGATGCGCCTTTTGGTCTCTTCGTCCAAACCGACCTCTATGATCAAACCACTTTCAAACCGGCTGATGAGCCTTTCTGAGACATCCTTTAGGTCTCTGGGATGCCTGTCGCTAACCAGGACGATCTGCTTTTCCTCCGCCTGAAGCCTTTCGTAAATTCTAAAGAGCTCAATTTGGGTTCTCTCTTTGCCTACCAAAAATTGCACATCGTCCAAGAGTAAAACATCCAAATTAAAGAACCTCTCCCTGAACTCTTCCACCCTGTTTTCTTTGAAAGCCCTGACCATACTGTCTGAGAAGTCCATAAGGGGGATATAGAGCACCCTATACCGAGCTTTGAGCTGGTTGCCGATGGCGTGCAAAAGGTGGGTCTTCCCAAGACCAGACCTTCCGTATATGAAGAGCGGATTAAAAAGCTTGCCAGGGTTTTTTGCCACCTCAAGGCACACCTTATAAGCGAGCTCGTTGGATGGTCCTACCACAAAGTTTTCAAAGGTATATTTATCTAAAAGGTTGTCCTTTTGGCTTTCTATCTCCTTTTGCTCTTTTCTTTCTTCTTCACACTCTACCACTACCTTTTTGCCAAAGCCCTTAAGGCGGGTGCTAAGGTAGGCAGTAGCCCACTTCTTATATTCTTCGTTGGGGGTCAGGATCCGCACTTTATCCGCCTCCTCCCTTATTAGAAACTGTCTGAAGATCCCAACCGCGAACTTGTCTATGCTCTCTATGAGGTCCTATCCAAATATACCTAACATTTACGCGGAGACCGCTTTGAACCTCTTGCTAAAGAGGGCAAAAAAGCCCAAATTCCATACCAAAGAGAA
>DAIUER010000098.1:0-2899 GCA_036845005.1 Thermocrinis sp. | reverse complement strand
TGGAAGCACCGACGGAAAGTGCGGCGTGTGCGTCTTCACGGTAAAGAAGGGGTTGGAACGCCTTGCGGAACCCTCGGACACAGAGGAGGAAACCCTCTGGAGGATCGGCGAATACGAAGAGAGCAGAAGGCTAACCTGTCAGTTGGTGATAGAAAAGGAAGGTTGTGAGATAGAGCTTGAAACGGATTAAACGGAGAGAGCGGGATTCGAACCCGCGGTAGGGCTGTTAACCCTACAACTCCTTAGCAGGGAGCCGCCTTCGGCCTCTCGGCCACCTCTCCTAACGGAGAATATTATAACCTTTCTTCATTTAAAATAAAAGCCCTATGAGTAAAACTTTGGTGATGAAATTTGGCGGAACATCGGTGGGAAGTTTGGAAAGAATAGAGAACGCTGCAAGGCGGGTGATAAAAAAACTACAGGAGGGCTATAGGGTAGGTGTGGTCTCCTCCGCCATGGCGGTCGAAACGGACAGGCTCATAAACTTAGCCAAGCAAATAGACCGCTTTCCCTCAGAGAGGGAAGTGGATACGCTCATAAGCACTGGGGAACAGCAAGCCATAGCCCTCTTTGCCCTCACTTTAAACAAGCTAGGGGTGCCTGCAGTTAGCCTTTGCGGATGGCAGGTTCCCATAATCACCGATAAGGTGCATACCAAGGCAAGGATAAGAAGGATCGGTGTTCAGAGAATTAAGAACTTACTTGATGAAGGATACACGGTGGTGGTGGCAGGATTTCAGGGGGTCTCGGAGGATTGGGAGATCACCACCCTTGGTAGAGGTGGGTCTGACCTTTCTGCGGTAGCCCTGGCACACGCCCTAAACTGCGACTGTGAAATATACACCGATGTGCCCGGTGTCTTTACCGCAGACCCAAGGATTGTTGCCAAACCTAAGAAAATTCCTTACATATCCTACGAAGAGATGTTGGAGATGGCTTCCCTTGGGGCAAAGGTAATGCAGGCAAGGAGTATTGAGTTTGCCATGAAGTACGGTGTTAGAATACATGTTAGAAGCTCCTTTTTGGAGGAGGAGGGAACATGGATCGTGCCGGAGGAGGAAGTTATGGAAAAGGTGGAGGTTAGGGCTATAACCTTGGACACGAAGGAGTCCCGTTTGACGGTGGTTAGGGTGCCCGACAGACCGGGCATAGCTTACAACCTTTTTAAAGCCCTTGGGGATGCCCACATAGTGGTGGATATGATCGTTCAGAATGTGTCCCATCAGGGCTATACGGATATGTCCTTTACGGTAAATAAAGCTGATGCGGACAAGGCGGAGGAGATCGTCAGAAGGGTGGCAAAGGAGATAGGCGCAGAAGGTGTGGAGAGGGACGACAGGGTGGCAAAGGTCTCCGTGGTGGGCATAGGCATGAAGAGCTCTTATGGCACCGCTGCAAAGATGTTTGAGGTGCTTTACAGAAACAACATAAACATAATGGCTATATCCACCTCCGAGATAAAGATCTCGTGCCTCATAGAGGAAAAATACGGAGAGTTGGCGGTAAGGGAACTCCACTCTGCCTTTATAGAAGAAGGAGAAGAGGTGCAGGTTATAAACAGTTGAGCTTGGTAGTTCTGCTCACGGACTTTGGCGAAAGGGACGGATTTGTGGGCGTCCTAAAGGGGGTAATGCTCTCCATAAATCCCTCCCTGAAGTTTGTAGACCTCACCCACCACATAGAACCTTTTAACATAACAGAGGGTGCCCTTGTGTTGAAGGCGCATTACAAGTATTTTCCAAAGGGTAGCATATTCCTCGGCGTGGTGGACCCGGGGGTTGGCTCCCAAAGAAAGGCGGTAGCTATCCGTTGCGGGGATTACTTCTTTGTAGGTCCTATGAACGGTCTATTTGACCTTGCCTTGGAGGACATAAAAAAGCCTATAGATTGCAGGCTGATTGAAAACTTTACCCTGCCAAGGGTCAACGAAACCTTTCACGGGAGGGACGTGTTTGCACCGGTCTGCGGCTACCTCTCAAAGGGTGTGCCTTTGGAGTTGGTGGGCAGGAAAATAGAATACGAGTTTTTACTCCAGTGGGAAAAGGCGGTGGAGTTTGAGGACAGAGTGGAGGGAAGGCTTACCTACTTTGACAGATACGGAAACGCTATAACCAACGTGCCATGCGCACGCTACTCCAAAGCTGTTTTCAGAGGAGAGGAAATAAAGGTGGTTAGCCACTTTTTGGCGGGGGAAAGGGGAAAACTAAACAGTCTGTGCGGTAGCTTTGGCTACATGGAACTTTTTGTCCCACTGGCAAGTGCCAGAGAACTCTTTAACTTAGAGTTAGGGGAAAAGGTTGTATTTTACTTCTGAGGTCTGAAGGCTTTTAGGCGGTGTTCATAGGTGGTTATGTAGGGACCGCCGATGAGGTCTATGCAGTAGGGAACCGCAGGAAATACTGCGTCAAGGCACAATTTTATAGACTGAGGTTTTCCGGGAAGGTTTATGATCAGGGTGGAATTTCGGATGCCCGCAGTCTGCCTTGAGAGGATGGCGGTAGGCACCTGCTGAAGGGATACCTGTCTCATCAGCTCGCCAAAGCCCGGAAGCATCTTTTGACAGACCGCCTCCGTAGCCTCCGGCGTCACATCCCTCGGTGCGGGTCCCGTGCCACCGGTGGTAAGTATCAAACAGCACCCTTCCACATCTGCCGTGTGTATGAGGGCACCCTCTATGAGTTCCCTCTCGTCGGGAACTATGCGGTAAATGACCTCAAAGGGCGAAGAGACCACCTCCTGGAGATACTCTATTATGTATTTTCCGCTTATGTCCTCATACTCTCCTCTGCTTGCCCTATCTGACACTGTTAGCACGCCAAACTTTACTTTTTCCATCTTAAAGTGTATGTTTAAAATTTTATACTCTTTTTTTTAAAGGAGTGTGAAATGACAGTGTGGG
>DAIUER010000097.1:0-2907 GCA_036845005.1 Thermocrinis sp. | reverse complement strand
CTGCCCCCTCAAGGGCTTGTCCTGCAAGTTCAATGTCCTTTTCCAAAGCCCTTGCGGACAAGAAAAAAGAGGTGTATGAAGAAGACCTGGAGGCGATCATCTACGAGGAGGTTATGAAGGTGGAAGAGGAGGAGCCGGTGAAGGTTCTTCACTATCAGGTTCAAACGGGAGACAAGCTACTTCCTACTGCAACGGTGGTGCTCTCTTACATGGGAGAAGAGAGGACAGCCACTTCCACCGGAAACGGTCCTGTGGATGCTGTAATAAAGGCAATACAAAAAGCACTGGGCATAGAGCCCAAGCTCTTGGATTTTTCCATAAAAGCCCTAACGCCCAACACGGACGCCCAGGCGGAATCAAGGCTCGTGATAGAACTTGATGGTATTAAGTCCTCCGGAAGGGGTGTGGATGTGGATGTGATAAAGGCAAGTGTGCAGGGCTTTGTGGATGCCCTCAACAGGGCTATTCTAAGAAAGAACTACATCCTCTCAAGGCAGAGAGTTAGAGAGGAGGGCACCGTTTAGGCTTTAAGGTATGTGGCGGAGAGAAGGGCTTTTGTGTATGGGCTTTTTGGTGTATCAAAGATAGAAACCACATCGCCCTCCTCCACCACCTCCCCCTCTTTTAAAACCAAAACCCTGTCTGCCACCTCCGCCACCACTCCAAAATCGTGGGTTACCAAAATAATGCCCTTTCCCTCCTCCCTTAGCTGGGTAAAAAGTCCTAGGATCTTCCTTTGAACGGTTAAGTCCAAGGCGGTGGTGGGCTCGTCCGCCAGCACCAGCTTTGGGTTGCAAACCACCGCAATGGCAATGCAAACCCTTTGCTTTAGTCCTCCAGAAAGTTGATGAGGGTAAGAGTTCATAACCCTCTCTACATCTTGCACACCAACCTTTTTTAGCACCTCCACGACCCTCTCCTCTCCACCCGCTTTACTGAAGTGGGCGGTGTATGCTTCAAGGATCTGATCCTTTACTTTAAAAAGAGGGTCCAAATACAGAGAGGGCTCCTGAAAGACTATACCTATTTCTTTACCTCTTAGCCTTCTGTATTCTTCCTCCCGTAGGTTCAAAAGTTCCTTTCCTTCCAAAAGGATGCTACCGCTCAGCTTTGCGTTCTTGGGCAGAAGACCCATAATAGACAGCAAAATAGAACTCTTCCCTGAACCCGATTCGCCCACTATACACAGGACTTCTCCTCTGTTTAAGGAAAAGCTAACATTCTTTAAAACCTTTTTATCACCGTAGTTTAGGGAAAGGTCTTTTACCTCAAGTAGCATTTATAAGCCTTTCAAATGTGGGTTTTATGCGGTCGTAAAGCTCCCAAAGGTCTTGGGATATAACCTTTGTTTTGGCTACGGTGGGCATAAAGTTTGTGTCTCCGTTCCATCTGGGGACTATGTGAAGATGAATGTGGCTTTCTAAACCCGCACCCGCAGACCTGCCCAAATTGTAGCCAAGATTAAAGCCGTGGGGCTTTATAACCTCTTCCAAAGCTTTTATGGAGACAACCGTTAGCCTGTGAATTTCCAAAACCGTCTCTTGGTCCAAAAGACAAAAGTTCCTTATGTGTTCTGTGGGGGCAACCATTAAATGCCCCGCATTGTATGGATATTTGTTAAATATCACAAAGGCTTTTTTACCTCTGTATAACACCAAATGATCCCTCAGCTTTTCCTCCGGTTGGGAGACCGCATCACACAAAAAGCACCCGGAAGTTTGGTCTATCTTTTCCACGTATGTGCTTCTCCAAGGAGCCCAGAGGAGTTTCATAACCTCAAAAGCCTCCTTATTGCGTTTTCCACTTCCTCCTCCGTGGGCAAGTAGTCGTGCCTTTCCAGTTCCATAGTGTCCCTAAAGTAAAGCACCGTCGGAAAGTAAAAGATGCCCAAGTCTTCGGGAGTGGTGTTTTCTTCTGCGTTCATGGCAAAGAAATTGACCTTATCACCGTATGTTGCCCTAAACTTGGCAAGAAGGTCAAAGAGCTCTTGATTTTTCTCCGAGCCGGGCTTGTAGAAAACAACCACCGCAGGTTTTTCGGCGGAGATCGCCCTGTCGTATATGTCCTTATCTGTCAGCTCTTCAAACATTTACCACACCTCCAAATGTAATTTTATCCCAAAGTCCGTGCGACTGGGACTGCTCTAAAAATACTCATCGGGACAACGCTTGTGTATCAATGGATTTGTTTTTAGAAAAAGCCCCTTGGGACCTTAACAAAAACTTGCACTTTTTTTCTTTGGGGTTATAATTATACGCATCGAGCTGTTCTATGGAAGGGAGGGCGCCTAACCTTCTGTAGTTCCGCTCTAAGTAAATTTTTAAGGAGGTTTTTAGCACCATGACGTTGAGAGGCACCGTTAAGTGGTTCAGCAAAGAAAAGGGTTATGGCTTTATAACCCGCGATGACAATCAGGGGGATGTTTTTGTGCATTTCTCCGCCATTCAGCAGAGGGGTTTCAATACCCTTCAGGAAGGTCAGAAGGTAGAGTTTGAGGTGGAACAGGACGAAAAGGGACCAAGGGCAAAGAACGTAAGAGTGATCTACTGACCCACCTCCCCCCTCTTTGGGGGCTTTATATATTTTTTCTTTATGGAAGGGATTTTGTTTGAAAAGGGTATAAAACATACCCTTCACGGCTTGAACTTTTATCTTTCCTACTTTGACGATATTGCCAAAGTCCTGCCAAGGGATTGCTACTGCTTTATTGTGGGTGGATGGATAAGGGATAGGGTTCTTGGGGAACCAGTTGGCTACAAGATAGACATAGACCTACTGCTTACCTGCGACCCGTTAAAGGTGGCATCAGATTTTGCAAAGCTTGTGGGTGGAGGGAAAGGGCATTATTTTGGTAACCCTCGATTTTGGAGTGGTGGCGGAGGTGGCAGACAGGGTTTTGGTTTTAAA
>DAIUER010000096.1:0-2972 GCA_036845005.1 Thermocrinis sp. | reverse complement strand
ACTCGGGGAAGTATCCCTTTGAACTGCTCTTGGTGGATATGAGAAGCTCGTTGGTTTGCATATACTCTACCATAACTCCAAAGCTGTATGCAGAGTTTTTGAATATGCCCGTTAGGTTTGAGCCCAAGTTTGGAGAGCATCGCTTTGACCTCATGTATGACAATATAGTGGTGGAAACAAAGTCCGTGAATTTGGTAGAAGATGGTGTAGCCCTCTTCCCGGATGCACCCACCGTGAGGGGAAGAAAGCACATACAAAAACTCATAGAACTTTCTGAACAGGGCTTTGAACCCCAGCTAATTTTTGTGGTGCAAAGGGAGGATGCCTTAGCCTTTTCTCCAAACTACAAAGTGGATAAGCCCTTTTCGGAGGCGGTCCAAGACTTCTACCTTAGAGGGCTAACGGTTAGGGCTTTTTTGTGCAATGTTAGCCTGAGAGAAATCAGCATAAGCAGGGAGATAGAGGTTATATTTTAAAAGATGGCTGAGATTATAGTTGCACCCCACGCGGGTTTTTGTTTTGGAGTTAAGAGGGCAATATCCCTCGCAGAAAGGGTTTCTGTAGAAAAGGATGGCAAGAGGATATGGTCTATGGGACCCCTCATTCACAACCCTCAGGAGGTTCAAAGGCTGAGGGGTTTGGGCGTTGAGGTTATGGCATCAGAGAAGGACGCCAAAGAGGGAGATACGGTGATCATCCGCTCCCACGGAATACCACCCCAGAAGGAAAGAGAACTTTTGCAAAAGGGCCTAAAGCTGGTGGATGCCACCTGTCCTTACGTGAAGGCGGTGCATCAGGCGGTGGAAAAGCTCGTCCAAGAGGGCTACTTTGTGGTGCTGGTGGGAGAAAAGGACCACCCGGAGGTTATTGGCACCCTTGGGTATTTGCAAGAGGCGGGGGGTAAAGGTGTAGTAGTGGAAAAGAAAGAGGACTTGGAAAAGCTCAAAAACCTTGAGAGGGTTGGCGTGGTTGCCCAGACCACCCAAAGCGAACAGTTTTTTAAAGAGGTGGTGGGTGAGCTTGCCCTATGGGTAAAGGAGCTAAAGGTCATAAACACCATCTGCAACGCTACTTCCGAAAGGCAGGAGGATGTTTATGAGTTGGCGGGAAAAGTGGATGTGATGATCATAGTGGGTGGTAAAAACAGTGGAAACACCCGTCGGCTCTATCAAATATCCTCCTCTTTGAACCCAAGGAGCTATCACATAGAGACCGCAGAAGAGCTAAAGCCCGAATGGTTTGTGGGTGCCCAAAGGGTGGGCATAACCGCTGGTGCATCCACACCAGACTGGATCATACAGCAGGTAAAAAGCAAGGTTCAAGAGCTCTTGTCATGAAGGTTTTTATGATTGACAACTACGACTCCTTTACCTACAACTTGGTGCAGTATTTTCAAATCCTTGGTGCAGAGGTAATGGTAAAGAGAAACGACCAAACTACCATTGAGGAAATTAGAGAGTTGGACCCCGATGCCATAGTTATATCCCCCGGTCCCTGCAGTCCAAAGGAGGCGGGCATTTCAGTGAAGGTAGTCCAAGAGCTGTACAGAGATTACCCCATATTGGGCGTTTGCTTGGGGCATCAGTCCATCGGTTATGCCTTTGGGGCAAACATAATCCGGGCAAAAAGGCTAATGCACGGAAAGACCTCTCTCATTACTCATACAGGGGAGGGTATATTTTCTGGCATTCCTAATCCCTTTACCGCAGTTAGATACCACTCTCTGGTCATAGACGAGCGCACCCTACCACCCTTTCTCAAGGTAACCGCCCGCTCTGAGAAGGACGACGAGGTCATGGCAATCCAGCATACAGAGTATCCGGTCTTTGGAGTGCAGTTTCATCCAGAATCGGTGCTCTCGGAGGCCGGAATGGATATTTTGAAGAACTTCTTAACTATAGCCCAAGGCTATCGTCTATCCATCTGAGATAATCTTCGTTCCCTCCCAGAATGGGGAGGGCTATGATCTCGGGAACAGTGTAGGGATGAACACTCTTTACTTCTTTTATCAACCCTTCCAACCTTTGGAGGGAGGTTTTTATCACCAAAAGGCTCTCTTTGTCCCTTTCAATGTTTCCCTTCCACCAGTAGAAGGAATTTACCTCTGGCACCACATTGACGCAGGCACCCAGCTTATTTTTCACTATGTAGTCTGCGATTTCTAAACCCTTATCGGTAGGAACGGTTATTAAAACAACTACATATTTCCAGTCCATGGTTCTATAATTATAACCTCATGGAAAGGGTGCTCATTTTCAACCCAGAGGGAAACAGAGAGCCCAGCAAGAGAAAAGCAGTCTTTGGCAATCCCACCAACATTATGGAACTCAACAGCGTCAAATATCAGTGGGCTTTTGACCTATACAAAACCATGGGCTTTACCAACTTTTGGATCCCAGAAGAAATCCCCATGTTAGAAGACAAAAAGCAGTATGAAAGGCTTTTGTCCGAGCATGAGCGGAGGGCTTACGAGCTTGTTATCAGCTTTTTGATAGTTTTGGATTCCTATCAGGTTAATATGCTAAAGGAGTTTGCCCGGTATTTGACCGCACCAGAGTTGGTTATGGCAATTACCTCTCAGGAGTTTCAAGAGGCACTGCACTCTTACTCTTACCAGTTCATCCTTGAAAGCGTCGTGGAGCCTACCAAGGCGGACGAGATCTACAACTATTGGCGTCAGGACCAAAAGCTTATGGAAAGAAACAAGGTCGTAGCCGAAGTTTACAACGAGTTTATAAAAAATCCCACCGAGGAGAACTTTATAAAGGCAGTCTTTGGGGACTATGTCTTGGAGAGCCTATACTTTTATTCGGGCTTTGCTTTCTTTTACACCCTTGGCAGGCAGGGGAAGATGCTAAACACCGTCCAGCAGATCAAATACATCAACAGGGATGAGCTGACCCATGTGGCGCTCTTCAGGAACATTATAAATACTCTCAAGGAGGAACAGCCTGACCTATTCACACCCGAGA
>DAIUER010000095.1:0-3024 GCA_036845005.1 Thermocrinis sp. | reverse complement strand
CCCCATGGCATCCAGGAGAAGAGATCCCCAAACCGGTCAGGAAATTCCTGGACATTTCCTAACCAAGCTACAGCTCTTTCACAACGACCAGCTTGTAAGCGAGATGATCATGGCAACGGGTATTAGCGCCAACCCGTTCATAGCCTTGCCTTTAAAGGCAGATAGCTCTGGAGTGGTAAAGATCGTTTATGAAGACAACAGGGGTGGGAAGTGGGAAAGGACTGCGGAGATAACCGTTAAATAAGGAGGTAGAAGCCATGAGGAAAATACTTTTGACCTCTGCGGTTTTTGGGCTCGCTTGCGCGGGCTTTTTGGGCTACCAAATCGTTAAAGCCCAGGACCAAGAGCTGTCTCCCGAAGAGGAGATAAGGCTTGTGCAGGAGTTCAACAGGATGTTGGCGGATGGAATAAACCCTGGCGAAATATGGGCTGAGATGGGTAAGGAAGCCTTCAAGAAATACAACCTTGATAAGTGCGACTTTGGGCTTGGACCGGGCAAGGTAGAAGGTGCGTTTGCACAGCTACCGAGGTATTTCCCCGATGCCAAAAAGGTGATGGACCTTGAAACTAGGATCGGTTGGTGCCTTCAGCAGTATGCGGGCATGACGCCAGAGCAGGTTAAAAAATTTGCCACAGAGTGTTGGGGTAAAAGCCAATGCATGGGCGAATACGACGCCATAGTTATGTATATGTCTATGGCTTCTAACGGTTACAAGGTCAATGTTAATCTCAAGGACCCACAAGTTAAGCGTATGTATGAAATAGGTAAGCAGATTTACTATGCAAGGCTTGGACCTTGGGATTTCAACTGTGCCACCTGCCACGCGGGGCAAAGGGAAGTTAGAATAAGGGCAACAAGGCTCTGGAGTGCGGACAGACCCGGAGAGGCAGGGCACGCTGTAGCTACATTCCCAAAGTATTTGGTGCGGTGGGCTCAGCCCATGACCATGCACTACAGATATTCGGAGTGTATAAGACAGATGAGATGGCCTGGCTTTGAACCCCACTCAGACTTGGCGGTTGCACTGTCTACCTTTTTGTATGCCACCGCCAACGGCACCGAGGTAAAAGTTCCTAACATAGGGAGGTAAAAGATGAACAAGGCACTGCTTTTAGGACTTTTAGCCATTGGTTTGGTTGGTATTTCTACCGCCCAACAGAAAAAACAACCCACAAACCAACCAGGAAAACAAGCCGCTAAAAAAGAAGTTAGAGTGAAGCCGGAAGAGGTTAGGCAGGTGCTCCTCTCCGGCTTTGAAAAGGACCCAAGGTTCGCATGGAAGTTAGAGCAGGACGCGTCCCAAAGGATATGCTCCCAGTATCCCTCAATGGAAGCTATGCCAGCCAAAGCAATACAAAAGGTTATAGAGCTTGAGAACAAGAATATAGTCTATCCTCAGTGGGGCATCTTTTGGGGAGATTGGCAAGAGGGTAAAAAGCTGGTGGAGAGCGCAAGAGGCGGAAGGTTTGCGAGCTATGGTTTTGCTGACAAGCCCACCGACAGGGGCGGGAACTGCTACGCCTGCCACCTTATAGAGAAGGGCGTTCCCGGTGGGACCATGGGACCATCGCTCGCGGGTTATGGGAAAAGGTATGAAATAACCAAGGAGAACATGAACACTCCCGAGGGTTTGGAAAAGCTAAAGACGGTTTATAAGATCGTTTATAACTCTTGGCATGCATTTCCCTGCTCCTCTATGCCCCGGTTTGGCTATCATGGAGTGCTGTCTCCCGAGGATGTTATGAACATAGCCACATACCTTTTACATCCTGAATCGCCCGTAAATAAGTAAAAGCTTGGGGGCTTTGCCCCCTTTATTTTTTCATAGGAGGGGAAAATGCTATCAAGAAGGGAACTGCTCGGATACTCCGCGGTAATGGCTCTTGGCTTTAGTGGGCTGTCCTTTGGTAAAAAGCCAAGCTTTGAAAGGCTTTTGGATACTAAGCCCTACGGTAATGTGTCTTTGGTCTTTACTTCAGACATCCACGGGCACCTAAAGCCCGTCTATTTCCCCGAGCCAATGAACCTTATAGCCCCAGAGAACCTGAGGGGAACACCCGGCTTTTTGGCGGGTATGGACTTTTTCAGGTATTACAACCTAAAGCCCAACACCCTGGAAGCATACACCATGACCTGCATGGGCTTTTTGAGGCTCGCCAAGGAGTATGGAAAAACGGGCGGTGCCTCTCAAATGGCAACGGTTATAAAAACTTTGGTCAATCAGAGGGGAAGGGACAAATGCCTAATACTTGACGGTGGAGACACCTGGGTAACCTCTGGCATAGCCCTAAAAACCGACGGAATGGCGATAGTGGATTGGCTAAACTATGTGGGCTACGACTACATTGTTGCCCACTGGGATATGACAGTGGGAAAAGAAAAGTTTTTGGAGATCGTCAATAAACACTTAAAGGCTAAGTTTATCTCTCACAATATAACCGACGATACCTTTGGGGACCTCATATTTCCACCCTACGACATAAAAGAAGTTAATGGTGTGAAGGTTGGCATCATAGGAAGCTCTTTCCCATTTACTCCCTTGGCAAACCCGAGGGTTTATACGGAAGGCTGGCGTTTTGGCGTAAGACCGGAGGAACTGCAGAACTATGTGAACGAACTCAGAGAGAAGCACAAGGTGGACCTGGTGGTTCTACTTTCCCACGACGGCTTACCCCTGGATATAGCCCTTATGAAGATGGTGAAGGGTATAGATGTGGTGATCTCTGGACACACCCACGATGTAACGCCCACTCCGGTAAAGGTGGGAGATACGCTAATTGTCTCCCCCGGAAGCCACGGAAAGTTCGTGGGGGTGATGGACCTGGAGGTCAGAAACAAAAAGTTGGTGGGCTATAGGTTCAAGCTTATTCCCATCCTTGCGGATGTTGTCCCAGAAGATAAGGGTGCTAAGGAGCTGGTGCAAAAATGGTATAAACCTTACGAGAAGGAGTTCAACCAAGTTATAGCCACCACAAGGACGTTCCTTTATAAGAGAGATACCCTTTACAGCACTTGGGACAGGC
>DAIUER010000094.1:0-3071 GCA_036845005.1 Thermocrinis sp. | reverse complement strand
GGATGGCGGAGGACTGTTTGCGCATAAACTTTATGAGTTTTTCTTTGTCTTCCCTTTTCAGTTCAAGCTTGAACTGTAAGCTAACAAACATCAAGTTTAGATTTTAGCCTTAAAACTCTTGTGGTGTCAATGGGTTTGTATTTTTAGAACAGCTTCTAGAAACAAGTGCCTTTTCAAATACCTGGTCTAAGTCTTTGACAAAGTGAAAGGTCATTTTTTCCCTCACATAGGCAGGCAAATCTTCCAAAACCTCATCTTTATTCTTCTCGGGAAGGATCACCTCATACATGCCAGCCCTCTTGGCGGCGAGGATCTTCTCCTTTAGCCCACCCACCGGCAGAACCCTTCCGCGCAGTGTAACCTCCCCAGTCATGGCAATGTCAGACCTGACAGGGATGTCCGTAAACAGAGAGAGTAGGGCTGTAGCAATGGTAATACCCGCGGATGGTCCATCTTTGGGCACAGCCCCCTCCGGCACATGTATATGCACATCCCAGTTGGAAAACTCCTCTGGGTTTATTCCGTAATCTTCCGCCTTAGACTTTATGTAAGACATTGCGGCTTGGGCAGACTCCTTCATCACATCTCCAAGGGAACCGGTAAGTATGAGATTGCCCTTGCCTTTGAACCGGGTTGCCTCTATGAGCATGATCTCACCGCCCACCTCCGTCCAAGCAAGACCTATTGCCAAGCCAACCATCGGTGTCTCTTCCCTGTCTGTAAATCTCTTGGGCACTCCCAAAAATCCTTTAACATCTTGGGCTTTTACCTCAAAGGGTGGCTTTTCGCCCCTTAGCTTTTTGAGGGCGAGCTTTCTTAGGATGGTTCCCAACTGCCTTTGGAGGTTTCTAACTCCAGATTCGCGGGTGTATCCTCTTATAACCTCCAAAAGGGCTTCCTCTTGGAATATGACCTCTCCCTCCTTAAAGCCATGCAAGGGCAAAAGCTTGGGCAACAGGTGATTTTTGGCTATAAATACCTTCTCCTCCTCCGAATACCCAGAGAGGTAGATCACCTCCATCCTATCAAGGAGAGGTCTTGGAATTGTATCCACCCTGTTGGCGGTGCAGATAAAGAACACCTCCGACAGGTCAAAGGGCAAGCCTATGTACAGGTCTGTAAAGGTCTTGTTTTGTTCTGGGTCCAGCACCTCCAACAGCGCTGCGGCAGGGTCCCCTTGGAAGGATATTGATATCTTATCCACTTCATCAAGAACTATCAGAGGGTTTTTTGTGCCCGCCTGCTTTACCGCCTGAATGATCCGACCCGGTAGGGCACCCACGTAGGTTCTTCTGTGCCCTCTGATCTCCGCCTCATCCCTTATACCACCCAAGGATATTCTCACAAACTTTTTACCCAGGGCTTCTGCTATAGATTTTCCGAGGGATGTTTTGCCCACACCCGGAGGACCCACAAAGCAGAGGATCTGCACCGCAGTGCTTTTACCCTTTGTAAGCTTCTTCACCGCCAAATACTCTATGATCCGTTCCTTTACCTTCTCTAAGTCGTAGTGATCCCTGTCCAAGATCTCTTGGACCCTTTCTAAGTTGTATCTATCTTTGGTTTTTTTGTTCCAGGGCAGTTCCAAGACCCAATCAAGCCAAGTTCTTATCACTCCAGCTTCTGCAGATTCTGGATGCATTCTCTCCAGTCTCTTTATCTGCTTTTCTATCTCCTCCCGTGTTTCCTTTGAAAGCTTTAGCTTGGCTAACTTCTTTCTGTAGTTCTCCACCTCTTCCTTTTTCTCGTCAAGCTCTCCCAGTTCCTCTTGGATAGCCCTTAACTGTTGCCTGAGGAAGTATTCCCTCTGCTCCTTCTCTATCCTCTCCCTTGCGGTGTTCCTGATCCTGCTCTGGACCTCCAACATACCCACTTCGTTGGACAGATACTGATAGACCAGCTTTAGCCTTTCGATGGGGTCCAAGCTTTCTAAGACCTTTTGGGCTTCGTGGGACTTTATGTCCGAGATGGATGCGGTAAGGTCCGCCAGCTTTCCGGGGTCCTCCAACTCCCTTATTACCATCAAGAGGTCCGGGATCACTTGCTTTCCCAAAGAGACCGCCCTATCCAAAAGCTCCTTCACGGTGGAAATGTATGCCCCGTCCTCTTTGCTAAGCTCCTCCGGGCTTATCTCCTTTTCATCTATAGCTTTAACCAACGCCCAGTAGTGGTCTTCCTTTTTGTAGTAGTCCTTTATATGCGCCCTCTTTATGCCCTGCACGAGTATTTTTAGCTTTCCCTCCTCCAAGGGAGTTGCCCGGATGATGTGGGCTATAACGCCCATAGAGTAAATGCCCTCTTTATCCGGCTCCTCCACGTTCTTTTCCCTTTGCAAAACCAATAGGATTAGCCTGTCCCTTTTGAGGGCGCTCTCTATGGCTCTGACGGAAAAGTCCCTGCCCACAAAGAGTGGAACAACCATGGCGGGAAAGACCACCAGGTCCCTCAGGGGCATGGCAGGAAGTTCAAACTCCTCCGACGGAACCTCCGGCAATCTGAAAAAGTCCTCCGTCATCAACTTGTCAGCTCCTCCACAAAGGTTTTTGGTTCAAACTCCTGCAGATCCTCCAAACCCTCACCTACTCCCAAAAGCTTTATGGGAATTTTTAACTCACTGCATATGGGCACCACCGCACCACCCTTTGCAGAGCCATCCAACTTGGTAAGCACTATACCGCTAACATCTACCGCCTCCTTAAAGACCTTAGCCTGTGAAAGAGAGTTCTGTCCTATTGTAGCATCCAACACCAAAAGGGTTTCGGTGGGCTCCTCTGGGTAGAACTTCTGAACGACCTGCTTTATTTTCCTTAGCTCCCTTATAAGTGGCTCCTTTGTGTGTAGCCTTCCAGCGGTATCTATCAAAACCACATCGTAGTTTTCCTTCTGAGCCTTTTCCAAAGCCTGATAGACCACCGACGCAGGGTCTGCACCTTCCTCCTTATAGACTATATCCGCACCGCTCCTCTGAGCCCAAACCTGCAACTGCTCTATCGCCGCAGACCTGAAGGTATCTCCAGCACAAAGCAGAACCTTTTTCCCTTGACTTTTGAACCTATGGGCGAGCTTTCCTA
>DAIUER010000093.1:0-3097 GCA_036845005.1 Thermocrinis sp. | reverse complement strand
CCCTGTCCAAAAATAATTGCACCAAGGTTCTGTGCACTATGGTTGCACCCACCTGGGACTTTATGTCATCTCCCACCACCGGTATGCCTTCCCTCTCAAACTTCTTTGCCCACTCTGGGTCAGAGACTATAAAGGTGGGCATTCCGTTTATAAAAGAAACACCCGCCTTCAGGCACGCAGTAGCGTAAAACCTCGCAGCCTCCTCTGAGCCCACGGGCACATAGTTTATGAGCACCTCCGCCCCAGCATCCTTTAGCACCTTAACCACATCCTCCAGCTCGTCTTCTTTTTCATCCGCAAGCACAAAGGTCCTGTCGGGCGGGTAATTCTTCATATGCTCCGCAAAGCCGTCCAAGACCTTTCCCATACGCACCTTTACACCAGTCTTTGGCACGTTTGGTTCAAAAATTGCTGTGCAGTTGGGTGGAGAGAAGATCGCCTCTGAGATGTCCTTTCCTACCTTTCTTGCGTCTATGTCCCACGCAGCCACTACTTCAATATCCCAGGGTTTGTATCCCCCCACGTCCTCAAACATTAAACCGCTTACTCCTTGACCTTGATTTTTTTGGTAATAATAGATGCCCTGAACCAAAGCACTTGCGCAGTTGCCCACACCCACTATTGCCACCTTGATTTTTTTGCCCATTCCAAACCTCCAAGAAGCATAAATAACTATTATACGAAGACTTAACCCTTTGGTGCCCTATAAAATAAGCTCACCGCCCTCGCACCTATGAGGGACACGATCCCAAAGGACCAAAAGAACACATCCGTCCCAGAAAGCTTTCCCTCAAATAGATGTAGCATAAATTCCCTTATAACAAAGGCTATTAGAACTTCTAATAGTATATCCACCCTAACCCTTTCGTGTTCAAAGAAGTCTATAAAAGCCCTTATAAGCTCAAGAACTATAATCAAAGAGAGCACGTTGGTAACCAGCTCTTTAAAACCTAATCTGACTGTAGCTTCCGTGATGGTAAGCCCAAGCTCTGAAATGGTCCTGAATATACCCACAAAGAGCCCGATTATGAGGGTTATTATGGTTATGTTAAAAGCCAGTCTAACAAACTGCTTGTATAGTTTAGAAACGACATCCTGAAACATTTCCTATGGTTTAATATTTTAAGATACGTCGAGTGAGAAATTCAGAAAAGCTGGACATCTCTTAGGAAAAAAGTTAAGGAGGAAAGGGATTACCTTACTTGCTTACCTTTATGGCTACGCTATAGGCTACAGCTTTTTCAGAAAGTCTCAAATATGGGGGTAATTTTTCACCCGACGTATAAGTACCTTTACTATCTATTTATTTTCAAAGCCCTGTTCTAAAGCTTTGAGTTGCCACAAGATCACCACTTGGATTGCCTACAAGCAAATCATATCGCATAAAACAGAATAATTTTAAATTAAGGGATTTAATTGTTTGTATATAATTTGTGGATGCCATGTAATTCATATCTGAGGTTACCACATCGGCTCTTTGGTTGTTTGGCATATAATGAGATACACCTAGATTTTTGTTGTATTGTTGGAAAAAGTTTAAATTGGTAAGGACCTGCTGAGGGTTTCCAAAACCGTTGTTTTCTTGCATTGTATAATCTATCATGCTTTGAAAGAAAATAAAGTTGCTTTGGTTAATAACATCATTAAAGTATTGTATAAAGCTTTGACCTTGCGGAAATGTAGCTAACCATCCACCGAAGCTAATACCATAATAAGCATTCGGTAAACTTGATTTGATTATATTAAGAGCATTTAAAAGGTTTGCTTTTAAGTTGGAAAAGTATTCTTCTGTTATTTGATTTATCACATTTTCATATTGGCTTGAACATGTATTGTTATCGTATCTGCAAGATGTATAAGTAGACTGTTCTGTAGCTAAAGCAAAGTAAATATTGCCTCTATAACTTTCTAACATATTGCATATTGCTTGTATATCTTGCAAAAAAAGAGGGGATATATGATAATCACCGTATGTAGGATAACCTAAAGCTGGATTCTGTCCATCGTAGTTCTCCCAAGTAATTATCATCAGGTCTATACCTTGATTTGACCAGGTTTGAAGATGATCTTCCCACTGTAAAATATAATTAAGTGTAGAATATATAGTGTTTGTAGTCCTATCTCTGCCACCATTTAACCAACCACAAAGAATATCTGGCTCTAACGCACTGTAAACTTGCTGTCCATTAGGGTCTGTATACATAATTTTCATAGGGTCATCGCCCAAACCAAAAAGTATTTTACTGTTTACCCGAGGCGTAGGCGTTGGTGCTGTAGTTGTTCCACCGCTTCCGCTACCTCCACCACAGCTTTCTAACGCAGAACCAAAAGAAAGCAAAGCCGGCAGTGATACTATACCAAGTCTCTTCAAAAACTCTCGTCTATCCATGGTTTTCACTCCTTTGTGCAAGTTTCACTTCATTATGAAAAATATAACTCATAGGACAAGTCTGTAACGCACGACAAGTATGCCACGCATTTCCTATGGTTTAATATTTTAAGATAGAAAAGATGGAAAAGACCTTAGAGGTTGGCATACTTTCTGTAGTTAATCAAACCGCAAGGTTCCTTAGCAAAAGCCTGAGCTTTGAAGAGGGTGCGGAGGAATTTCTAAAGATACTATACTCCTTTTGGGACGTGCCCTACAGCTACATAGCCCTCTACGATAGACCCAGTAAGGTTCTCAGAATAGTCAAATCCTTTGGCTTGAGTAGAGAGGAGGCAGAAAGAGGAGTGTTCAAAAGAGGAGAAGGGATCATAGGAAAGGTTTATAAGATGGGCGTGCCGGTTGTTCTCTCTGACCTTAACGTAAGCCAATACTTAAACAAGACGGGCTTGAGGGATAGGCTAAGCGGAAGGGAAACCTTTGTGGCGGTGCCCATAAAGGTAGGTGAGGAAACGGTGGGCGTGCTGGCGTTTTTTAAGGAGTTCAGAAGGGAGAGCGTAGAAGAAGGAATAAAACTTGCTATGATCTTGGCAACCATGTTAGGGATGCTATACAAAATAAGCCAGAGGGTGGAACAGGAAAAGCAGGAGTGGGAAGAGGAAAAGAGAATGCTAACGGAAGCCCTCTCGGAGAACTTCCGCATTGAAGGGA
>DAIUER010000092.1:0-3156 GCA_036845005.1 Thermocrinis sp. | reverse complement strand
CTCTACTTTCCAAAATAGCAGTTGGCTTTGATCAGAGAGCAAAAGAAGCCACAGAACTTTACCTTTTATTACTCCTTCCCTATCTTTTTTTAAACTTCTTCTTCCATCACTTTGGTGCGGTCTTAAGAAGCTTAAGGTATTTTACTCCATACTTTATTGGAGAGTTTATATTTTCTTTCCTCTCTTTTCTTTTTATAGCGTATCGGCTTTACCTTTTTCACTGTCCCTTGGTTCTCCCGTAAAGCCTATGCCTTTCGCAGCTTATGGCAACCTTGTATATGATCTTCGTTGGCAAAGAGTTCTTACACTTTAGCTTTTTTATAGACAAAAGGGTAAAGGAAATACTAAAGCACTTCGTTTTTCTTTCTGCACTGTATGGAGTTTTCCACCTTTTCATCTTGGTAGATAGGGCTTTTGCCTCTCTGCTTGGAGAAAAGGGCGTGTCCGCATTAACTTATGGTTCAATAGTCGCCTTTGTTTTACGAAGTGTTTTAAGACTTGAACATATGGCTATTACATCCCTTTCTGAAACAAAGGCAAGCATTCAAACTTTGAACAAGTTTCTAAAGTTTTCCTTCCTTGTTTCTCTACCTGTTATGCTTCTTCTGTTCCTCTTCCCAGAGATTCCCGTAAAACTACTCTTCGGACACGGAAAATTTACACAAACCGATGTAGAACTAACTGCAACAGCCACCAAATATTATGCAATTTCTTTGTTTTTAGTTCTTGCTTGGACAATCCTCTATAGAACCTTTCAGATTGCAAACTGGCTTCTACCTGTATTTTTTGTTGCTTTGGTTAGTGTATTAGTTAACGGCTTTTTTAACTACCTGTTTGTAGTAGTTTATAAGCTTGGAATAGCTGGGATATGCTTGGGAACCTTCTTTGCCTACGCCTTTCTTTGCGGACTGTCCTACGGTATCTTGACACGGAAGCTAAAATAGGTTAAAATAAAAAGCCATGGATAAGGTCAAATGTCCCATATGCTACACAGAGGTTGAAGAAAGGAATTTTAAAGAAACTTATGTTTCTCCATACAGTAATCAAGAGCATAAACGCTACGAATGCCCAAACTGCGATGTTCATTGGTGGGAGCCGTTGAAGATTATTCCAGAGTTTTATGAAAATGAAGTTTTTGAAGATTATGTTGTGTTTCACGAGGGTGTAGGGACCAGGCTTGGCGAATACCACAAAGCATTTTTTAAACACCTTCCTTCCAATGTAAGGGGTAGGCTTTTAGATGTGGGCTGTGGAGACGGAAGGTTTTTAAGATACGCTAAAGAACAAGGGTTTGAAGTATGGGGAATAGACTTTGACAAAAAATCTGTAGAGAATGTAAAAAGAAACCTTGGTATTGACACTGTTTTTCCTATGAGCTTGGAAGAGTTCTACGAATATGCTAAGGAGAAAAACTTAAAGTTTGATGTAATCACCTTTTTTGAGGTTTTGGAGCATCAAGATAAACCAAGGGAATTTCTTGAAATGTTAAAAGGGCTTTTGAAAGAAGGAGGATACATAGCGGGAAGCGTGCCAAATAGGGAGTGTTTATTTGCAGAAATAGGTTGGAAATATTTTCATGGAGACCATCCTCCTCACCACTTTTTAAGGTTTTCAAAGTCTTCGCTTGAAAAAGCTTTGAATTTTTCTGGGTTTAAAGATGTTGAAGTTTATAAATTAGATCTTCCTCTCCCAACACTATCTGCCTATCTTGAGAAAAAGTTTTTTGGAAACTTGGACAAGCTTAAAACAAAGCTGAAAAGTATGGTGCTCGGAGATGAAAGAAAAGCAAGGGTTTATGTGGTGGAGGAGCTTGCGGAAGTTAGCCCAAGTAAAGGAAAAGCTTACATACTTATAATGCTTAAGTTAATCAGGAATGCTATACTTTTGCCCTTTGCTTTGAGGTATGTGGGAAAGTTAAAAGGAAATGGAGGTAACTTATATTTTCAGGCTAAAATATGAATAAAAAGAAAGTTATGTTTATAATCCCTCACTTGGGAAGCGGGGGTGCAGAGTGTAAAGTAAATTAAAATAGAAAACCATGGATAAGGTTAAATGTCCCATATGCTACACAGAGGTTGAGGAAAGGAATTTCAAAGAAACTTATGTTTCTCCTTACAACAACCAAGAGTATAAACGCTACGAGTGCCCAAACTGCGATGTCCATTGGTGGGAGCCACTAAAGATGATCCCAGAGTTTTATGAAAGTGAGGTTTTTGAATATTACGTTATGTTCCATGAAGCTACGGAACCCAAGCTTAGGAATTGGCATAAAGTCTTTTTTAAGCATTTTCCTTCTAATGTAAGAGGCAAACTTTTAGATGTAGGCTGTGGAGACGGAAGATTTCTTAGACACGCCAAGGAGTATGGTTTTGAAGTATGGGGAATAGATTTTGACAAAAAATCAGTAGAAAATGCAAAAAGAAACCTTAGTATTGATACCGTTTTTGCCATGGGCTTGGAAGAGTTCTATGAATATGCTAAGGAGAAAAACCTAAAGTTTGATGTAATCACCTTTTTTGAGGTTTTGCACATTCAGGATAAACCAAGGGAATTTCTGGAAATGGTAAAAGGGCTTTTGAAAGAAGGAGGATACATAGCGGGAAGTGTGCCAAATGGAGAGAGTATGTTTATCATTGGGAAGAATGGTTATTGTATAGGTTATCCACCACATCACTTTTTAGGGTTTTCAAAGTATTCACTTGAAAAGGCTTTGAATTTTTCTGGCTTTAAAGATGTTGAAGTTTATAAATTAGATTTCCCTTCCATAGAAATTTTTCCCTATCTTGAAAAAAAGCTTTTTGGAAATTTAGACAAGCTTAAAATAAAGCTAAAAGGTATGGTGCTTGGAGATGAGAGAAAAGCAAGAGTTTATGCAGTGGAGGACCTTGCGAAAGTTAGCCCAAGTAAAGGAAAAGCTTACCTACTTATGATGCTTAAGTTAATCAGGAATGCTATACTTTTGCCCTTTGCTTTGGGGTATGTGGGAAAGTTAAAAGGAAATGGAGTTAAGTTATATTTTCAGGCTAAAATATGAATAAAAAGAAAGTCATGTTTATAATCCCTCACTTAGGAAGCGGTGGTGCGGAGCGTGTTGTCGTTAATCTGTGGCTTCTTTTGCTCTCTGATCAAAGCCAACTGCTATTTTGGAAAGTAGAG
>DAIUER010000091.1:0-3204 GCA_036845005.1 Thermocrinis sp. | reverse complement strand
GAGCATGCCTACTATGTGGATTACAAGAACAAAAGACCTCCATACATAGACGCCTCTTGGGTTCCCTTAGCACTTCAACCCGGTCAAAGAGGGCGTCCAGCCTTTCCCTGAGAGGCAAAAAGCCATCCTCGGAAAGAAAATAGAGTTCAAGGGAATTGCCCTCCTCCTTTAAAAACTTAGCTACATTATAAAGGGGTGCTATGCCCCAATCCACACCAAAGCAAGCTACCTTGCCATAGTTTTTCACAGGGAAAGGTCTCCCTAAAGGACCTGCAATGTATGATATCTGCTGGGCTTCCTCTTTTAGCTCCAAGGTGCTCCTGCCTACCACCTTAGCCAAAAAGCTAACCTCGTCCCCATCCACCTCCAAGATGGAAAGAGGAATAGGCTCCGAAAGTTCAGTATGTTGCAAAAGGGCAAACTGTCCAGCTTGGGACTTTCTTAGGTGTTCCGCCCTTAAACTTAAAATAAAGTAATCCTCGCTTAATGGCTCCTTCTTTAAGACTGGATACATTAGCGTCTTTTATTTTAATCCAAAAGTTTCAAGATTTCCTCCACCAAAAGGTCTCTGTTTTGCTTATCTACCTCAACGACCACTGCCCCTTGAAGCCTTCTGATGTCCCTCACCAAAGGATGCACATCCCTTATGGGAATGGTGGCAATTACCTTGTATTTTGGGTTGAAAAGGATCTCTTTCACCAGCTCCCTAAAGCCCGCCGAAAACAGCTCCATCTTTCCGATTTCGTCCATGACTATGTAAAGGTCCTTTGCTCTTTTTGCCTTTTCCAAGATGGGAAGGACTACCGACTCAAACCGGGCGGTATTCACTCCGTAGGACCCTACCAAATGCTTGGATGTGAAAAACTTACTGGCAAAGAGTTGGGCGTTGCCTTCTGTGCTGATTACCTTAAAGCCCGTTCTCTTTTTGGTTTTTGGGTCCCTTACCTCCTCCGTCCAAAAGCCTATTGCCTTGTCTCCGAGCCTTTGGAGTAGCTTTTTTATGATTGTGGTCTTTCCTATACCCGGCTCGCCGGTAAGTATTATTTTCATGGGGGCAGAGCCCCCAAGGGATCACTTAACAAAGTCTTTCAGGGCTTCGTAGGCTTTCATAGCCTTCTCAAACCTTTCATTGACCACATCCCAGTTTATGTTTTCCAAGAAGGCGTCTATGTATGGAGGTCTTTTGTTCTTGTAATCCACATAGTAGGCATGCTCGTAGGAGTCAAGTATTATGAGCGGAACAAGACCAGTGAAGTTATACAGATTGTGGGCATCCAAGCCGTTTACTACAAGCCTTCCGGAGAATACGTCCAAGCCAAGCACCGCCCATCCTCTAAAGGCTATGCCCGCCGCCTTCAGTTCCTGCACGCAGGCATCCCAAGAGCCAAAGTCCTCTTCTACCTTCTTCTTAAAGGCTTCTGATGGCTGTCCCTTTGCCCCCAAGTGTCCAAAGTATAGCTCGTGAAGGACCACACCCATGTAGTTGAAGGTCTCCTCCACCTTTAGCTCTCTGTATTCGGAGTAGTTTTGGTTTGCCTTGGACCTGTCGGAAAAGTTCAGGTCCGCCAGCTTTTCCTGAATTTCGTTGTATTTGGTTACATAGCCCTTGTAGTGTGCCTCAAAGTGAGGCTCCACCTGATCGTTGGATATGCCCTTTAGGTTGGAGGGCTTAAGGTGGTCCTTGGGTTGAAGTTTATTCACCGCCATGGCAATACCTCCTAATTGAGATTTTTTTCTATTTTAAACCCTTTTAAACTCTGCTGGCAACTCCCTTGGTGGCAGTCCAGTGTATTCCACTTCCGTTTCCTCGTCCAATCTCTTGGAGAAGGGCTTTTCGGTGGTGAGCTCTTCATACACATGGGCAACAAGTCCCGGCACCCTTCCTATTATGAAAAAGCCCTTTCCGAGCCTCCAGTCAAAGCCCATCTCAGACGCCATTACCCAGCATGTGGGTCATGAAACCTACATAAGGGGCTACAGGCTCTTGGACTTGGTGGGCAACCTGAGCTTTGCCCAAGCTATTTATCTGATCCTGAAGGGAGAACTGCCCACAGAGAAGGAGTCCAAGATGATGGAAGCCATGCTGGTTTCGGTCATTGACCACGGCATTGCGCCACCTTCCGCGATAGCCGCAAGGGCTGTGGCATCCGGTGGAAACTCTTTAAATGTTGGTGTTGCGGCGGGGGTGCTTGCCTTTGGTTCCGCCCACGGGGGTGCTTTGGAGGATGCCATGAGGTTCCTCCAGGAGGGTGTAAAAAGTGGCAAAAGTGTGGAAGAAATAGTCAAAGAATACTTAGAAAACAAAAAACCCATACCCGGCTACGGACACAGATACTACAAGGACTTTGACCCAAGAACCAAAAGGCTCATGGACATAGCCAAGGAGCTTGGCTTTTATGGACCCCACTGCAGGTTTGCGGAGGATGTGGAAGAAGAGACCGGATAGGCAGGGTCTGGGCAGAGCACCACATCCCCTGGATTTACAAAGGCTAAGGGAAAGTGGGCAATCCCCTCCTTTGAACCGATCAGTGTAATTACCTCCTTCTGAGGGTCCAGCTCGACGCCGAACCTCCTTTTATACCAATCTGCCACCGCCTGACGGAAGGAGAGCATGCCTTCATAAGAGGGGTATCTATGATGCTCGGGCTTTTCCACCGCCCTCTTCATGGCATTTACTATGGGCTCGGGTGTGGGTATATCCGGGTCTCCCACTCCCAGGTCAATAACATCCGCCCCTTGGGCGATCTTTTCCCTCTTTTTCTTGTCAATTTGGGCAAAAAGGTAAGGGGGAAGCTGGGAAATCCTCTGGGAAAACTCAAACATCTTCATACCTCCGAGGAAGTTTTTCTTAGATTTTTGCGTCTTAGTAGCTTTTGATACTCCTCAAGGGCTAACCTTTCCTGTTCTGCAAAAAGGTCCTCCCTGCTTATAAGGTTTTCCCAATCTACCTTGTGGGCATCAAACCATGGACCATCCGAGCAGGCAAGCTTAACAGCACCATCCACCAGCACCCTGCACACCAAACAGAGCCCTACCGCATCCAACATATGGGTATTTACCATGGCTATGTGTGGCGTTTCTGGGTTTAACTTTACCACCTCCCTTGCACGCCTGTTGCCACCAGCGGAGATTATAAGGTCCGCATCCACCCTCTTGGGTTCCCTTAGCACTTCAACCCGGTCAAAGAGGGCGTCCAGCCTTTCC
>DAIUER010000090.1:0-3210 GCA_036845005.1 Thermocrinis sp. | reverse complement strand
ACTCCTACGAGGAGGTGGGAAGTCCAACGGGTGGAAAATCTTTTCTCTTTGGTAGGATGGAGGTGGAGGTGCCATTGAAAGGTTCCTTTGTTTTTGTGCCTTTCTATGATGTGGGAGGGGTGGAAGGATCTTCCAACCGATTGCCAAGAGACATAAAACATAGCTTTGGCTTTGGGGGTGGCGTAAAAACACCCGTGGGACCCATAAGATTAGACTTAGCCTTTCCCGGAGAAAGGGACTTTTTAAAAAAGTTCAAACTTTATCTGTCTGTTGGATATATCTACTGACCACACCCTCAAGAAATTTTAGAAACTCATCCCGAATGTCGCTTCTCTTTAAGGCAAACTCCACAAGGGTGGTGAGGTATCCGATGGGTGTTCCGGTATCATACACCTTTGCGTCTATCTTTAGGGCATAAACTACTTCCTCTTCAAGCAAAAGCTTTATGGCATCTGTTAGCTGTATCTCTCCACCTTTGCCGGGGGGTGTGATCTTTAGTTTTTCAAAGATTCTTGGGGTAAAAAGATATCTACCAACTATGGCAAGGTTTGATGGCGCCTCCTCCTTTTTTGGCTTTTCTACAAGGTCATCTATGAGGTATATATCCTCCTCTATTAGCTTTCCATCCACTATGCCGTATTTGCTTACATCCTTTCTGTCTACCTCAAATACCGCTACTACGCTCTTGCCAAACCTTTCGTATATTTCCAACATGCGTTTTATTACGTTTTTCTCACCTTCAAGGATCACATCACCCAAGGCAACTATGAAGGGCTCGTTTCCAACTACAGGTTCAGAAACAAGAACCGCATGACCAAGACCTAACTGTTCCTTTTGCCTTACGTAGATCGGGTTTATGAGCCTGCTAATTTCTCTTATGTTTTTTAGGAGTTCTTCTTTGCCCATCTGTTCTAAGTGTTTTTCAAGGTCTGTGTTTATATCAAAGTGGTGTTCAATGGGTCTTTTGTGCCTTCCTGTAATAAAGATTATGTTTTCCACGCCCGCATGCAGGCACTCTTCCACTATGAACTGGATCACCGGCTTGTCAATGATCGGGAACATCTCCTTGGGCATAGCTTTAGTAGCGGGTAAAAACCTCGTCCCCCACCCTGCCACTGGCAAAACTGCCTTTCTTACCATAATTTTTTATTCTAACACGGGAGGTGGAAAAATGATAGAAGACTTGGTAAAAAATCTGGCAAAATTTGTTGAAGGTGGTTTGTCTGTGGAGCTTTACGATGGCAGGGTTATTGGAGAAGGTAAATGCAAAGTGGTGGTGAAGGACCCAAAGGTTATAAGGGATATATAATCAGGGACCCAGAGATGGGCTTTGGTGAGCATTACATGAAAGGAAACATTCAGATAATCGGAGACTTGGAAGAGCTTCTTTGCGGTTGCACAAAGTATTTGAAGGATGAGGGAGAAAAGTTAAGGTTTATGCCACTTAGATCCCTATTAAAAATATTAGGGCTGTTGAAGTTCGTAGAAGAAAAGGAAGTTCAAAGGCACTACGACCTTGGGAACGACTTTTACAGTCTTTGGCTTGACAGTTCTATGACATACTCCTGTGCTTTTTTTAGGTCTCCCGATTGCACCTTAGAGGAGGCACAGGAGGAAAAAAGAAGGATCATATACGAAAAACTACAACTATCAGAAGGAGACAGGCTTCTGGACATTGGATGCGGGTGGGGGTCTATAATCCTTGAGTCCGCCAAGCTTTATCCGATAACTGCAGTGGGTATAACCCTTTCAAAAAACCAGTACGAGTATGTAAAGGAAAAGATAAAACAGGAGGGACTTGAAGGTAGGGTAGAGGTTTATCTAATGCATTATGAAGACCTTCCCAAGTTAGGTGTAAAGTTCAACAAGGTTGTCTCCGTTGGCATGTTTGAGCATGTGGGTAAGGGAAGGCACAGAAAGTTCTTTGAGGTGGTGTCAAAAATAATGGAAGATGGGGGACTGTTTTTGCTACACACCATAGGTAAGGTCCATCCTTCTTCGCAGAGCAGGTGGATAAGAAAATACATATTCCCCGGTGGCTACCTTCCTTCCATAGAGGAGGTCCTAAGGGCGGTAAGGCACTTAGACTTTAACCTGATTGACATAGACGATTGGAGGCTTCACTACTACTTTACCCTTAAGGAGTGGCTAAGAAGGTTCTACTCTGTGGGCGATTATGTTAAAGAGAAATATGGAGAAGAGTTTTTTAGAATGTGGGAATTGTACTTGGTGGCATCCGCAGTTTCTTTTTACAACGGTAGCAATCATCTCTTTCAGTTTCTCTTTTCCAAGAGCGTGGTCAATAACTATCCAGTTATGAAAAGGAACTTCCTTCAGCCTTTGTTGATGGCTTGAAGTTCTCCAAGCCCGCTTCTTAGAAATTCCTTCACAAAGGGGTCTTGGCTTGTTAGGACCTCCTGTGGTGTGCCTATAAAAACAACCTCACCCTCCTTTAGGATCATAATTCTGTCTGAAATGGTAAATGCGGAGACCATGTCGTGGGAGACTACTAGGGCAGTGGATGAGGTTTTATCTCTAAGCTCTTTTATTAAGCTGTCTATTAACCTGCTCGTTATAGGGTCTAAGCCGGAGGTAGGCTCATCGTAGATTACCAGCTTGGGCTGTGTGGCTATAGCCCGGGCTATTCCTACCCTCTTTTTCATACCGCCGGAGAGTTCAGAAGGATAAAGCTCAAGGGTATGTTCCTCCAAACCCACCATCTTTAGGTAAGTGAGGGCTATTTCCTTTAGTTCTTCTTCTTTCATGTGAGAATGTTCTAAGTAATAAAAAACTACATTCTCCCACACCTTCAGACTGTCAAAAAGGGCTGCACCTTGAAAAACATAGCCGATCTCTTTCCTTAGACCGTTTAACTCCAATGGATTTATTTGAGTTATGTCTTTCCCAAAGACCTTTATGGTTCCGCTGGTGGGCTTTAACAGTCCCACTATGCACTTGGTGATGGTAGTTTTACCGCTTCCGCTACCACCAAGTATGGTAAAGACCTCGCCCTTATTAATCTTAAAGGAGACATTCTTTAAAATGTGCCGACCTTCTATGATTAAATTGAGGTTTTCCACTTCTACTACTGGTTCCATCGCCTCTTATAGTATAATATTTGCTATACCTCGGGTGAGAAATTCAGAAAAGCTGGAAAAAACCTTTTGACAAAGAACCCTTAGTGGGCAGAGGTTTATAATACACTCAAAT
>DAIUER010000089.1:1916-3238 GCA_036845005.1 Thermocrinis sp. | reverse complement strand
CCGCACAAGCCCTTATGACGCCCTTGAGGTGATTTACCACCAAGGTTGCCAAGGCTTCCGCTTCCACATCCTCCGCTATTATGAGTATGGGTCTTCCTGCCCTAACCGCCTGTTCAAGGACGGGTAGTAAGTCCTTTACGTTGGAGATCTTCTTTTCATATATGAGGATGTATGGTTCTTCAAGAACGCACTCCATCTTATCGGGGTTGGTTATGAAGTAGGGAGATAGATAACCCCTGTCAAACTGCATACCTTGGACCGTTTCCAATGTGGTTTCCGCAGATTTGGATTCCTCTACGGTGATCACACCATCCTTTCCAACAGCTTCCATAGCGTCTGCGATGATTTTTCCTATGGTTTGGTCGTTGTTGGCAGACACCGTTGCTACCTGTTCTATTTCCCTCCTACCAGAGACGGGTATGGAAAGCTTTTTGATCTCCTCTACCACTACGCTTACCGCCTTGTCAATACCCCTCTTGATATCCATTGGGTTGGCACCGGAGGCTATTGCCTTCAATCCTTCTGTGAAAATGGCTTGTGCCAAGACTGTTGCGGTGGTGGTGCCATCTCCTGCCACGTCCGCGGTTTTGGAAGCAACCTCCTTCACCAGTTGGGCGCCCATATTTTCATAGGGATCCTTCAGCTCTATTTCCTTGGCAACGGTTACGCCGTCCTTGGTAACCAAGGGCGAGCCCCATTTCTTTTCAATGATCACTTCCCTTCCCCTTGGACCAAGGGTGACCTTTACAGCGTTGGCAAGCTTATCCACGCCAGCTTTTAGCTTAGCCCTTGCATCTTCTCCATAAATTACTCTTTTTGCTGCCATGGCTTCACCTCCTTTTGGTTTTTATTCAAGGATCGCTAAAACTTCATCCTCAGACATTATGAGATACTTTTCACCGTCAAGCTCTACCTCTGTGCCCGCATACTTGTTGAAGACCACCTTGTCCCCCACCTTTACCCTTAGGGGGGCAATCTCACCATTGTTTAGACGTTTGCCCTCTCCCACCGCCACCACCTCTCCAATTTGAGGCTTTTCCTTGGCGGTGTCGGGTATGATTATCCCTGACGCAGTTCTTTGTTCCTGTTCCTCTTGCCTTTTAACCACAATCTTGTCGTAAAGTGGTTTCAACTTTGCCATGTCTTCCACCTCCTTCTCAAGGTTTTACGGATAGATATTATATTAACAGACTGCACCTTTGTCAAGAGGTTTTGTCAAAAAATTAAGCATAAAAGACTAAGATTTCATAACATCGGCATTCGCATATTTTTGCATGGTATAATTTTCCCAAATGGCAAACTACATAACCCTTTTTAGGTTC
>DAIUER010000089.1:0-1906 GCA_036845005.1 Thermocrinis sp. | reverse complement strand
TGCTTACCTTTCTGGCTGTGCCCTCCATTTTGAACCAGCATCACAAATTAGCCCTCCTTTTGATCCTTTTGGGAGCCCTCAGCGATTGGTTGGACGGAGACACTGCCCGGAGAAGGAATGAGGTCAGCAAATTGGGTGTTCTCCTTGACCCCTTCGTGGATAAGGTCTTTGTGCTCTCCTGTCTTTCTGCCTATCTCTACCTTGGGCAAGTTTCTCCCTACGCCTTTATTCTTTTGCTGATAAGGGAGCTTTACATATCCTTTTTGAGAAGCTTTGCGGTGGAAAAGGGCTACCTTATGAGTGCCTCCCCCCTTGGTAAGCTTAAAACCTTTGCAGAATTTACCACCTTGGTCTTGCTCGCCCTCGGTAGCCCTTTGGGTACTCCCGTGCTTTGGCTTTCGGTTATCTTGGCTTACCTCTCCGCCTTAGACTACACCCTTAACTTCTTTAAGCGTTTTTGACCTGTATAACTACCTGCGCCTTTTTGAGAAGGGAAGAGTTCTCCTCTCCTTCGCAAAGGGCTACCACCAAGCCCTTCTTTATTAGCCTATCTTCCAACTTCTTGGCTAACTTTCTGTCCTTCACTATCAACCTTTTCATTTTTTCCACCTCCTTTCAGTTTGAAAACTTATGCGGTGTGTGTTAAGAAATGGTTAAGTTTGGAGGTTTTGTATAATCTTTAGCTAAATGATAAAGGCGATATTCAGCAAGCTTTGTCCTAATTGTGGTGGAGATATAAGCGTAGAGAGGCTTGAGAAGGGGCTTCCCTGTGAGAGGTGCATGCCCAAAGAGGGGGACCCGTGTAAGAGACTAAAGAAAGGGACCCTTTGGGAAGTTTGCCAGGTGGAAAAAGAACTCTTAGGATGGGTGGAGGAGTTCAAAAGGGGTGTGTCTGCGGAACCTTGGGATTTGCAGAGGACATGGGCAAAGAGGGTGCTTATGGGACATTCCTTTGGGCTGTTGGTACCCACCGGTGTGGGCAAAACCTCCTTCGGTCTTTCTATGGTCTCTTTTTTGGCAAAGAAAAACAAAAGGTCCTACGTGATCCTTCCCACCAAGCTGTTGGTGGAACAGACTGTAAGGAAGCTAAAAAGCTTTGGATTGGACGAAGAGCACATCCTCTATTTTGGGGACGATACAGAAAAAGAAAAGAGGGAAAAGAGGAAAAAGTTAGAGGATGGGAACTTTTTGGTGCTTGTTTCCACATCCATGTTTCTTTACAAAAACTATGAGAGCCTACCGAAGGATTTTTCCTTTATCTTTGTGGATGATGTGGATTCCTTTTTGAAGACTGCCAAAAACATAGACAAAGCCCTTTATCTTCTGAACTTCTCTCCTGGGGATATAGAGATAGCCCTAAGGCTCATCCGTTTGAAGGAAAAGCTAAGCAAGAGTCAAGAGGATTGGGAGGAAATAAAAAAACTTTCCGAGCAGGTTTCCAGAGTGTCCCAGAAGAGAAAGGGTGTCCTTGTGGTGTCCTCCGCCACCTCTAACCCAAGGTCAAGCAGGATCAAGCTCTTTAGGGAACTTTTGGGCTTTGAGGTGGGAACTCCCACCTTTTACCTTAGGAACGTGTTGGACACATACGAAGACATAAACAAACTTCCCTTGGAGGAGTGGATCAGAAAGCTTGGCAAGGGAGGTTTGGTCTTTGTTCCCTCCGACAAAGGGAAGGAGTACGTGGATGTCCTAAAGGAGGAACTCTCCCAAAAGGGGATAGCCTGTTTAACCTACGAAGAGCTCTCGGAGGAGAACTTAGCCCGTTATGAAAAGGGAGAGGTAGATGTGCTCATAGGTATTGCGTCCTATAGAAACCCTCTGGCTAGGGGCTTTGACATGCCCCATGTGGTAAGGTATGCCATCTTCTACGGAGTGCCAAAGATCGTTGTTTCTCTAAGGTTTGAGG
>DAIUER010000088.1:0-3240 GCA_036845005.1 Thermocrinis sp. | reverse complement strand
AGGAGCTACTGAAAGCTCTTCAGTGCCCTCTCTACCCTTTTTATAAACCTATCCTTTGGCAAAACATCGCATAGAACATCTACTCCAACACCCTCCAGCTCTCCCGTTAAAGCTGCCCTCAGTGTATGCCAAAAATCCTTGGGCTTTATTCCAAGCTCCTTCTGGGCCATCTTGGCGATCTCTTTGATCTTCTGTCCGCTCAGTTCCTCTCCCTCTAACTTTAAAAGCACATACTCCAGGACTTGCATGGCGGTTTGATTTTCTAAAACTCCCTTTGCCTGCTCTGAATATTCCACATCATCCACAAAGAAGGGTTTTAGTCTATCCACCGCTTCTGAGAGGGTTTCAAAGGCATCCCTAGCCCTCTGCAGAACCTTTAAAAGGTAGTCCTTGTCAAAGGAATATCCCGCCCTTTCAAGGAAAGGAGTGAGTTCCTTTGCAAGCTCCTCAAGGCTCAGAACTTCTCTTATATACACTCCGTTCATCCACCTTAGCTTTTGGGCGTCAAAGACGGCAGAAGAATCATTGACATCCTTTAGGTCAAAGAGCTTAATGAGTTCTTGCTTTGAATAGACCTCCCTTCCTTCCTCTGGCGGAGACCATCCCAAAAGGCAAAGGTAGTTAAACATAGCCTGTGGCAAAAAGCCCTCCTCTCGGTAGTTTTTTACGGAGACTGCACCGTGCCTTTTGGAGAGCTTGCTTCTGTCTGGTCCAAGGATCACAGGCAGGTGGGCAAACTTGGGAACTTCAAAGCCTAAAGCTCGGTATATGAGTATTTGCTTAGGTGTGTTTGGGATGTGGTCTTCCCCCCTTATCACATGGCTAACGCCCATCAAGGCATCATCCACCACCACCACAAAGTTATACACAGGGCTTCCGTCGCTCCGAACGATCACAAAGTCTCCAAAGTCATCCACGCTTATGGATATGGGTCCCTTTATGAGGTCCTCAAAGGTGATCACCTCTCCCTCTGGAACTTTGAACCTTATGGTGTAGGGCATTCCTTTGACTTTGACATCTTCAAGGCTCATATGCCTGCATTTGCCCGAGTATCTGTAGGGAATGCCCTTTTCCTCTGCCTTTTTTCTTTCTTCTTCTAGCTCCTCCGGTGTACATACACAAGGATAAGTCCATCCGGACTCAATTAGCTTTTGGGCGTACTCTTTGTATATATCAAACCTTTCGGACTGCCTGTAAAACTCATCCCACTCTATGCCAAGCCACTCTAAGTCCCTGAGGAGCATCTCCTCAAACTCTTTGGATGACCTTTCCCTGTCGGTGTCCTCTATGCGTAGGATGAACTTTCCTCCGTGATGCCTTGCAAAAAGGTAGCTGAAAATGGCGGTCCTTGCGTTGCCAAGGTGCAAATAACCCGTAGGGCTTGGTGCAAACCGACTAACCACCATAGTTCAATTTCTGGCTAATATTTTAAGGGCTATCGGAGATATCAAAGTGGTTATTGCTACCACAAAGATCACCACCGCATAAAGGGTGTCGTCGTAAACCTTTGCCTGCCTTCCAAACTCCGCAAAGATCAGACCTACCTCACCCCGTGGTAGCATAGAAAAACCGATCAAGAGCTTTTCCCTGAGTGGCACTCTAACAAAAAATCCTGAGATTACTTTTGCTACTATTGCAACAAGCGTTAAAATCAACGCCAGGGTCCAAAACTCCGCAGAGGTAAAGTCAATGGCTTTTAAGTTCAACTGCAGACCCACATAGACAAAGAATATGGGTGTTAGCACCCAAACTAAAGGCAGTATGGAATGTTCTACCTTTTCCGCCATCTTCTCGTCGGTCTTCAAAAACGGGGCAAAGGGAATGGCAAAACGCCTTGAGAGGGCAAGCCCTGCGGTGAAGGCACCAAGTATTTCGGGAGAGCCTACCTCGTGGGCTAAAAAGGCAAAGAAGAGGACCACTGATAACACTGCTGGAGGCACAAAGTCCATAGTGCCCAGCTTATTTGAAAGAAGCTGTATAATCCTCGCCAAAATCTGTGCCAGTATGGGAGAAAAGATAAAAAAGGAGCCTATGTAAAGAACGAGCAACAGCAGGGCATCCACATGCACCTGCCCTTCCTTGGCAAGCTCGTAGAGCCCCGCCAAGACGATCACACCAAAGATGTCGTCAAGGACTGCCGCACCCAAAACTATTTGGGCAAACCTTTCCTTCATCTTTCCCAAGTCTTCCAGGACCCCCACCGTTATCCCTATGCTCGTAGCGGTCAAGGTTCCTCCCAAGAAAAGGGAGGTTAAAAAGGGAAGGTTCAAGAGATAATAACCCGCCAAAAAGCCAAGGAGCATTGGTGCAAAGGCGCCCACAAAGGCAACGATAACGGCTTTTATGCCCACCTTTTTTAACTGATGTATGTCCGCCTCCAAGCCCACCTGAAAGAGCAACAGGATCACTCCAAGCTCCGCGAGGACCTTTATGATCTCGTTTACCTCTATGAGCCCAAGGGCGCTCTTGCCGAGCAAAACACCCACCAGTATCTCACCAAGCACTGCAGGAAGACCGAACTTGGCAAAGGTATCTCCCACTATTCGGGCGCTGAAAAGGATTATGGCAAGGTAAAGAAAGACATAGTGCATTTCCATTTTACCTACCTCCCTGTGGAACCAAAGCCGTTGGGACCTCTAAGGCTCTGTGTAAGCTCCTCAACCTCTTCCCACTGCACCCTGACCACCGGGGCAACCACCAACTGGGCAATGCGCTCTCCCCTGCGGACGACAAAATCTTCGTTGCCCAAGTTTATGAGAACGACCTTTATTTCTCCCCTGTAATCGCTGTCTATGGTGCCCGGTGTGTTCAAAAGGGTTATACCGTGCCTTATGGCAAGCCCACTTCTGGGACGCACTTGGGCTTCGTAACCTTCGGGCAGTTCTATGGCTATGCCGGTGGGAAGGAGCCTTCTTTCAAAGGGCTTTAGCATCACCTCTTCGTGCCCTGCGTATAAAAGGTCCATGCCCGCAGAGCCCGGCGTTGCATAAAACGGCAGTTCTAAGCCCTCTGCGTGTGCAAACCTTTTTATCTTTATCCTGAGCATTTTTTCCTCCTTTCTCAAGCCGGCGGTGGGACTTGAACCCACGACCTAGGCATTACGAGTGCCTCGCTCTGCCGCTGAGCTACGCCGGCTGGTCTACGCCAACCGTTGTGAAATCTGGTCTTCCCTTCTCATCTATGCCAAGCACCTTTACCTTTATGGTGTCTCCCACCTTGAACTTAGCTCTAACATCCCTG
>DAIUER010000087.1:0-3266 GCA_036845005.1 Thermocrinis sp. | reverse complement strand
ATTGGACCTTCCCACAAAGACTGCATGCTTTCTGTGATCTTCTGGAAAGTTCTCCCTAAAAGAGCCCACAAAAACTACTCCCTCTTTTCTTCCAGACATTCCTTTACTTCTCCCAGCAAGTATAGAGAGCCAAGCACCAGCACATCTTCCTTTAACCCAAAAAACATCTCCCGCAGAGCTCAGAGGGACGACCTCCCTAAAGTTCAGCCTTTGGGCTTGTTGCACCAGTTCAGATAGCTTTTCTCCTCTGTGGTGGTTGATGGGCACCAAATAGATCTTTTCCGAAAGCTTTCGGAGGAAAGTCATGGACTCTCTCCACTCCTTGTCCTTTAGCCCAGTAAATACGGGAGTTAGCTTTATGCCATGTTTTATCAACTGATGGACTACCCTCTTGACACCATCCGGGTTATGGGCACCGTCTATTACCAGCAGAGGTTTTTCCCTCAAAATTTCCATCCTTCCCTCCCACCTTGTTCTCTCAAGGGCTCTTCTCGTGTTGTCCTCTTTTAGTTTTATAACTTGGCTTACCAAGGCAATGGCTACGCTTGCGTTGTCTATTTGCCACTTGCCCCAAAGCCCCAGCTTGACGGAGCTTATTGAAAAAAAGTCCGAGCTAAAGTTCTCCAAGTAGGTTTGCATGCCCTCCACTCTGCCGTAGGCAAAAAAGTCCATGCCCGCCACGATCAAGTCCTTCAAATCGCATATCTCCAGGGCTTTGGGATACAAAGGTTCTTTGGGACTGCCGATCACAATGGGTCTGCCGGGCACGTATATGCCCAGCTTTTCGTAAGCCCTCTCTTCGGGACTTTTACCCAGCCACTTTACATGGTCCCTTTGAACGTTGGTGATGGCACAGGCGGAAGGTCTGCAGGTTCTGGTGGCGTCCCACCTGCCCCCCATTCCCACCTCAAAAACCGCAAAATCCACCTTTTCATCCTCAAAGAACTTTAGGGCTATTAGTGTGCAAGCTTCAAAGTAGGTGAGGTTAAACCTCTCAAAGACGCCCTTTAGCTCCTTTACATACTCCTTTAACCTCTCTTGCTCTATCTTTTGTCCGTTCAGCCTCCATCTTTCCCTCTCATCGTAAAGATGCGGAGAGACAAACCAACCGGTTTTGTAGCCATGCTCCCTGAGAATGCGCTCCGCAAAGGCACAGGTAGAGCCTTTCCCATTGGTGCCACCCACCAAGAGGGAGACATAGGAGGGCTTTTTTAAACCCACATACTCAACCGCCTTTTCAATCCTCTCTAAGGTGGGTTCAATGTGATAATCTTTTCCTTTATAAAGTTCGTAGAGAACCTGATCTTTTACCATCATCGCCTAAAAATAGTTTAAAATTTTAAACCTCGGCAGAGGCTATGGCTGAAATTTCCCTTGAGGAGAAGGATATTATAAAAGCCCTTAGCAAAAAACCTCTGCACTTTAACGAGCTTGCCCACCTTTTGTCTTTGGACAAAAAGGGTAGAAAGGCGTTAAAAAAGCTGCTAAAAAAGCTAAAAAAGGAAGGAACCATTATGGTGGATGGCGGAAGGTATAGGTTGGCACAGGAGGAGGTGGTGGCAGGCACAGTTTTGGCAAATCCCAACGGCTTTGGCTTTCTTGAGGTGGGAGAAGGTAAAAAGGATATATACATACCACCCTTTGAGATGGAAAGGCTCTTGCACGGAGACAGGATAAAGGCTAAGGTGGTGGAATTCAAGGGCAAAAAGGAAATAAGGGTGCTAAAAGTTCTAAAGAGGGGCACAAGGGAGTTGGTCTGTTCTATAAAAAAAGAAAAGGGACAGTGTGTGGGAGTTCCCTTGGACCAAAACAGCTTTCACAGGGTCTTTTTGCCAAAGGATGCCTGCAAGGAGTTAAAGGAAGGCACCGTAATATTGGCGGAAATTGTGCGATACCCTTCCAAAGAAAGCCCAATGTTGGGCAAAGTTAAAAAGGTCTTTGGGCACCCGACGGAAAAGAACCTTATCGTGGATATAATCATCCACAAGTACAAGCTACCTCAGGATTACGAGCCGGAAGTTCTAAAGGAAGCCCAAAGTCTTTCCATAGATTGGGAGAAGGAGCTCAAAAGGAGAAGGGACCTAAGGGATCAGGTATGCTTTACCATAGACCCACCAAAGGCAAGGGACTTTGACGATGCGGTCGCCATAGAAAAAACACCCGAGGGGAACTACCGCCTTTGGGTGCATATAGCGGATGTGTCTTACTTTGTGAAGGAGGATTCTGCCCTTGATAAAAGCGCCTTTGAGAGGGGCTTTACCTTTTATCTGCCCGACAGGGCAATTCACATGCTACCGGAGAGACTCTCTGCAGACCTTTGCAGTCTAAAGCCCAATGAGGACAAGCTTGCCTTTACCTGTGAGATGGTCTTTAGCCCAAAGGGGGACCTGCTATGGTATGACATATATGAAAGCGTAATAAGGAGCAAGGCAAGGCTAACATACGATGAAGCCCTGCGACTTATCGTAGGGGACCCAGCCCTTGAGAAGAAGTATCCAGACCTTGTAGAACCACTCAGGCTCATGGAGGACCTATACCGGATTCTCTCTTACAGGAGGTGGGAGAGGGGTAGCATAGACTTCGACCTGCCCGAGGCGGAGCTGATCGTGGATGAGTATGGGGAACCTACCGCCATAGTGCCCTATCAGCGCCACATAGCCCACCGAATTATAGAGCACTTTATGATCTCCGCCAACGAAACGGTGGCAAAGCATCTTGCCAGCGTAGGATATCCTTGCCTCTATAGGGTTCATGAAAAGCCAGACCCAAAAAAGGTGGAAAACCTGCTGGAGATACTGGAGGGACTTGGCTACAAAGTTAAAAGGTTTTCCCTTGAGCCCAAGTTTTTCCAAAAGATAATTGAGGATTTTGAAGGCAGGGACGAAGAGCACTTGGTTAGATTTTTGACCTTGCGTAGTATGATGAAGGCAAGGTATTCTCCACACAATTTGGGACACTTTGGACTTGCCAGCGACGGATACACACACTTTACCTCTCCCATAAGGAGGTATGCGGACCTGGTGGTTCATAGGCTTTTGAAAAAAGCCCTCAGAGGAGAAAGCATAGACTACGGGCAGACGGTTAGCTACTTGGAAATGGTAGGAGAGCACCTTTCCCTACAGGAGGAGTTGGCGGAGGATGTGGAAAGGGAAGCCATAGACCGGTTAAAGGTGAGGCTCATGAGGGCACACATAGGGGAGGACTTTGAGGGCATAATAACAGGCGTGGTATCCTTTGGCTTTTTTGTGGAGCTTAAGGACTATTTG
>DAIUER010000086.1:0-3393 GCA_036845005.1 Thermocrinis sp. | reverse complement strand
GACTATGGGCGAGAGGAAGGAGGACGAGCCTGTGCTGGTTAGGGTCCATTCGGAGTGTTTGACGGGGGATGTGTTCAAGTCCCTTCGTTGCGATTGTAGGGATCAGTTGGAGGCGGCGCTTATGCAAATTGCGGAGGAAGGCAAGGGTGTTTTGGTCTATATAATGGGACATGAGGGAAGGGGCATAGGCATAGTCAATAAGATAAAGGCTTACGACCTGCAGGATAAGGGCTACGACACGGTGGAAGCCAACGAAAAGCTCGGCTATTCTGCGGACCTGAGGGACTACGGCGTGGGCGTGCAAATACTCTTGAACCTAGGCGTCCGGAAGATGAGACTACTAACCAACAACCCAAGGAAGATCGTAGCCTTGGAAGGTTATGGCTTGGAGGTGGTGGAAAGAGTTCCCCTCAAGGTGCCCGCCTGCGAGCACAACGAGAAGTATTTGCAGGCAAAGAAAAATAAGCTGGGACATATGCTTTAAGTATGTTCATAGACTTAGCCAAAATATATGTAAAGGCGGGCGATGGAGGGAATGGGGCTGTTGCCTTTCTGAGGGAAAAATACAGACCCTTTGGCGGTCCTGCGGGTGGAGATGGTGGAAAGGGTGGAGATGTTGTCCTGGTTGCCACCTCCAGAAAGCACACCCTTTTGGACTTTGAATACAGAACCAAGTTTAGGGCACAGAACGGACAGCACGGAAAGGGTAAAAATCAGGCGGGCAAGGACGGAGAGGACCTCATCATAGAGGTGCCCGTGGGAACGGTGGTGAAGGACGCCCTTACGGGTGAGGTGCTGTGCGATTTAGTAGAGGAGGGTCAATCCTGCGTAGTAGCCAAGGGTGGAAGGGGTGGAAGGGGAAACGCCCGCTTTGCAAGCCCAACAAACCAAGCACCCAAGTATGCGGAGAAGGGACAAAAGGGAGAAGAAAGATGGCTAATATTAGAGCTAAAGCTCATTGCGGATGTGGGGCTCATTGGACTTCCCAACGCGGGCAAATCCACCCTAATATCCAAGCTAACAAAAGCCAGACCAAAGATCGCCGATTATCCCTTTACCACCCTGTCGCCCGTTCTGGGTGTATTGGAGTTGGACGAAGAACACAGGTTGGTGCTTGCAGACATCCCGGGGCTCATAGAGGGTGCCAGCAAGGGTAGAGGTCTGGGTCTTGAGTTTCTGAGACACATAGAACGCACCAAACTTCTGCTACACCTTTTGCCACTCTGGATGTTTCTTTAACTCCTGCGTGTATCCGCCCCTCAATCTCTCCACAAAGGGTCCCCCATAATGGACCCACAGGTGGTCCATAATCAAAAAGCCCACCAAAAGGTAAAGGATCCACCTTACCATTAGTAATTAATATATTCCTACCGTGGCGGTTTGTTATTTGGGAATGGGCAGTAATGTGGGCGATCGGCTAAGCTATATGCTGAAGGCACTTGAACTTTTAAAGAGTTTGGGAGAGGTGCTCCGCGTTTCCACAATCTACGAAAGTAAAGCTTGGGGAGTGGTAAATCAGGGGGACTTTTTAAACTGTGTGGTTAAGTTCAAAACAGAGTTGGAGCCCGTTGAACTTCTTAGAAGGTTAAAAGAAATAGAAAAACTGGTGGGCAGGAAAGAGAGGGAAAGGTGGGGACCAAGGGAGATAGACATAGACATACTCCTTTACGAAAAGGACATCCTTATGCTCAGCTTTTTGGTAGTTCCCCACCCTTACCTTACCCGGAGGGATTTTGTTTTGGTGCCCCTATTGGAACTGGAGCCCCAGCTTGAGCATCCCCTTTACAAGAGACCCCTCTCGGAATATTTAAAGTCTTTGGATGTATCCTTAAAACCTTTTGCGTGCCTTGTAGGCATACAGCAAAAAGCAAAGGATAAAGAAAAAAACCATTAGCATAACTATGGCTCCACTGGGGGGAATGTTAAAGGTTAGGGAAATAACCACTCCAAGGAAAACGGAGAGCAGGCTGAGGATAGCGGAAAGCAAAAAGGTTTGAAAAAAGGAGCCCGCCACCAACAGGGCGGTCATGGAGGGCAAAGCTACAAAAGACGCAGATAGCAACAGACCCGCAATTTTTATAGAAAGCACTATGTTCATACCCGCCAAAAGCACAAAGAGGTAGTTTATAAAGCTGGTGTTTATGCCCTTTAGCTTGGCGATCTCCTCGTTGAAGAGGACCAAAAAGAGCTGGTCGTATTTTAGCCAAAAGGCAAGGGCTGTTATAAAAAAGACAAAAAGGCTTACATAGAGCTCCTCCCTTGAGACCGCCAAAAGGCTACCAAAAAGGTAAGAATATATATTTGCACTAAGGTTTTCCCTCATGGAAGACACGATGACCGCCAGGGCTGTGCCTAAGGAAAAGAACAAAGACAGAATGGTATCCGAGGGAAGCCTTTTGCTGTCCATCAAAAACTGAAGGAGCACGGAGATCAGGGCTACGTAAAAAAGTGTGAATAAAGTGGGCTCAAGCCCCAGCAAAAAGGCTATGGCAATGCCACCAAAGGCAGAGTGGGATATGCCCGCACCAAGCATGGAGAGCCTTCTCATCAGCAGATAGACACCCACCATGGAGCAGGAGAGAGCTATCAAGAGCCCCGCCAAGACACCTTCATAGACAAAGCCAAGGGTGTCAATGAAGTCCATAGAGTTCCCTTATGATCTGCCCAAAATCCTTTGGATAGACCAACCTGCACTCGGGCATGCCAAGGCACAGCATCCGGCTGGCATTTCTCATAACAAAGCCAAGGTCATGGGAAACTACCACCACCGTCCTGTCTTTGGAAATTTCCTTCAGCACATGCTCTATGTGTTCTTGGGCGTGTATATCCAAGCCTGTCATGGGCTCATCCAGTATAAGTAAGGATGGGTTTTTTGTCAGTGCTAAAGCCAAGAGGACCTTTTGCTGTTCTCCGCCGGAGAGCTTCACAAACTGCCTTTTTAGGAGGTTTTCCAAGTGCAAGAAGGCTATTATCCATCCCACCTTTTCCTTTTTGGCTACCTTTCTTAAGAGCTCCTCCACAGTGCCCGTCCAGAACCTCTCCACGCTGAACCTCTGTGGCACATAGCCTATCTTTTCCCATTCATTGAACTGCCTTAGCTCCCTTCCAAGGAGGAAGACCTTTCCTGCCTTTGGGCGTAAAAAACCCAGCAAAAGCTTTAAAAGGGTGCTTTTCCCTGCACCGTTGGGACCTACTACGCAGAAAAACTCTCCCTCATAGACAGAAAAGCTCAGGTTTTCTATAAGGGGATCCTCAGGGTTGTATCTAAAGGTAAGAGATTCTACCCTTATTACCTCCTGCAATCCAGTCCCTCCACAAAGGCTGAAAGGTTTCTTTCCATTATGGAAAAGTAATCATCCCCCTCCTTGGTGGGATAAAGGGATGTGTTTATGG
>DAIUER010000085.1:2929-3557 GCA_036845005.1 Thermocrinis sp. | reverse complement strand
GGCGATGGTCACCGCTGGATAGAGCTCTCCCATCTTTACATCCTGATCCTTAGCCGCCGGTCCAAAACCCATTAGCACATAGTCCTTCACCTCAGAGGGACCATCCACCACATCCGCCACATCTTTCAAATAGACAGGTCTTCCGCCAAAGACGCCCACCAAGAGGTTTTCCACATCTTTCTTTGACTCAAAGAAGGTGCCCGTTCTAACCTTGTATTCGTAGTTTTGGCTCAAAAGGTTCCCGCTTTGCATCTGCACATTGGCAGACCTTAGCACCTGTGCCACATAGAGGGGTGAGATTCTGTAATGTTCCAACCTTTGTGGGTCCAGAATAATCCTCACCTCCCTTGGTCTTCCTCCCACAAGGAACACATCCGCCACATTCTGGATCTTCTTTATCTCGTTTTCTATGCTTGCGGCAAGCCTTCTTAGCTCATACCAATCGTAGTTTTTGCCCCAAAGGGTAAGGGTCAGGATGGGCACGTCGTCTATGGACTTGGGCTTTATAAGTGGAGGAAGGACTACACCCGGTGGTGCCAAATCCATTGCGGACATCATCTTGGTGTTTAGGTCCACCAGGGCCTTAACCGGGTCCGTGCCCACATAAAACCGGGCGGTAACCACCGCC
>DAIUER010000085.1:0-2919 GCA_036845005.1 Thermocrinis sp. | reverse complement strand
TTCCCTCTCCCGCGTAGGAGTATATGTATTCAATCTCTTTAAGCTCCCAGAGCTTCTTCTCCAAGGGTGCCACTACCCTTCTTTCCACCTCCTCCGGGCTTGCCCCCGGGTAGGAGAGCATTATGTCTATCATGGGCACCACTATTTGAGGCTCCTCTTCCTTTGGTGTGGTTACTATGGCAAAGAGCCCAAGGGCTAAGGATACCAGTATGAGAATGGGTGTGAGCTTGGAGTCTATGAAATAGTGGGCTAACCTGCCAGCAAATCCGTACATTTTTTAGCCTCCTACCTTACAACCTTCGCAGGCTTTTTCTGTGCCTTGGATTACTACCCTCTCACCTTCCTTTAGCCCACTGAGCACCTGAACTTTGTCTCCTATGGTATCTCCAAGCCTTACAAATCTAAGCTCAAGGGTGTTGTCCTCCCTTACCACCCAAACGCCGGTGAAGTCAAAACGTCTAACGATGGCAGATTGAGGAACTACAAGAGTGCTTTGATCCTCTGGTATCAGTACCCTTGCCAGCTTACCGCTGGAGAGCCCGTTGGAAGGAACTGAAAGCCTGACCCTAAAGGTCCTGGTGGCTGGGTCCACGGCAACACCACTCTCTACAACTCTTCCCTCAATCACTTTTCCATCTATTTCCACCTTCAGGGAGCTTCCCACCTTGACTTTACCCAAAAACCTCTCGGGTAGATAGACCTCCACTTTGTAGGGTGCCTTTTCTAAAATCAACATGGGCTGTCCGGGCATCGCCAAGTCTCCCACATCCACGTTCTTTTGGACCACACAGCCATCAAAGGGTGCGGTAAGGTTTGCGTAGGTCAAGTTGGATGCAACCGCAGACTTTTGGGCATTTAGTGCCTCTATGCCCGCCTTTGCCTGCTCCACCTGTGCTTTTGCAGATTCAAACTGGGCTTTAACCTGGTCAAACTCCTGCTGGGTAATAGCGGACTGATTTAAAAGGGCAGAGTATCTTTCGTAGGTTTTCTTTACCGCTTCATACTGGGCGAGGGCAGACTCGTATGCCTTTTCCGCCTGTCTTTTTTGCTGTTCAATGGCATTGACCTGTGCCTGCACATCGGATGCATCTATGCTAACCAGAAGCCTTCCTGCCCTCACACACTCTCCCTCCTTAACATGCACTTTCAACACCCTGCCCATAATCCTGCTAGAGATCTCAGCCCTCTGGTCTGCTACAACCTGCCCTATGTAGGGAGTTTCCACATAGTCTAGTTTTTCCACTGTGCCCACCGTTAGCCCCTGCACCACCTTACTCTCTTTGGCAACCTCCTTTGTGGGCGTCCTTTTGGAGAAAAAGCCACCAAGCCAAAGGATGCTCAAAAGGATGACCACCAAAAAGGCTATATACTTGATGTATCCCTTCATCTTTGCACCTCCTCAAGGATGGTTCCCATGCTGTGCTTTAGCCTTGCGTAAGCCTTCCAGCAATCCACCAGAGCTTTTACCTCTTCTAGCTTTGCCATATCCAACTCCGTTTGGGCATCCAGGATATCCACCATCCTTGCTAAACCGTTTTTGTATCTGACCTGCATGACCCTTAAAACTTCCTCGCTTGCCTTTATCCTCTCCCTCGCGGAGTTCAGGGCGCTGAGGGCTTTTTCGTAATCTGCCCTTGCCCGATCCACCTCAAAGGTGATGAGCTCCTCCATGCCTTTTGTCCTCTCCTCCAGCGCCTTTTTCCTTTCCAAGTGTGCCCTGGCTTTGTTTAGGGTGCTAAGCCCTGTATCAAAGCTCCAAGATATACCAAGCATGAGCATATAGCCCTTTCCGTCCGCGCCAAAGGGAAAGTCCTTTGAGTTCAGAGAGTAAAAGGCACCCGCATAAACCTGAGGCAGGTTGTTGGAAAGTTCAAGTTTGTAGAATTCGTCAAAGAGCTTAGCCCTCTCATACATAGCCTTTAGGTCTTCTCTCCTTTGGAGGGCTGTTTCTTTGAGTCCATTTAGTTCTACCATTGGGCACTCCTTTATATCTACCACATCAAAGCCTCCGAGGGAAGTTCCCACCGCCAACTCCAAAGCCTTCTTGGCGGTTTTGTAGTCCTTTTGGGCAGCAAAGAGCCTGTCCTTTGCCTATTCCACATACACCTTTGCCCTGAACACGTCCGAAAGCAATGCCATTCCTACCTTATAAGTTTCCTCTGCGAGCCTTTGGTGTTCCTGGGCACTTTCTAAAGCCTGCTTGGAAACATCAACAGCCATCTTGGCAAGGACTGCATCTCCGTAGGCTTCATAAACCTTCAGGGCTACATCCTCTTTTTTTCTAAGTTCCTCCCTTTGCAGTATGGAGAGGTTCAGCTTTGCCAGCCTTTCCCCTGCCTGAATCTTTCCTCCAAGCCATATGGGAATTTCCAAGCCTATCTTTGTTTCAAAGTTGTTTATGGCACCTGGGTTGTTAAGCCTACCTGGGTCAAAATCCTGCATTGTCATGCGCTTCTGGTTGAGCCGACTCGTAAAGGCATAGGCGGGTATGTCCGTTCTGGTAAAGTTCTCCTCAAGCTTTATGCGTGGATAGTAAGCCCCCCTTGCTGACTTTAGCTCCAGCCTGCCCGCAGAAATCTCCCTTTGCATAGCCTTTATTTCCCTGTTGTTTTCCAGAGCCTTCTGTAGCACGTCCGATACACTTAGCTCCACCGCCCACCCAAAGCCAACAGTAAAGGCAAAAGCCCACAGGATCTTCATTATAAGAATATCATTATATTCTAATTTCCTTATTTTGCAACCCATGGAGAACCTCTTCAAGGACATGGGGGAAGAAGATGTGGGCGTGTGCCCCCATGAGGTTTCCCATTGCTACCTTTTGCCGAAAAAGATAACCTTTGGTGAGGGCTCAGCACTGTCCGCAATGGAGATAGACCTTAGCGTGGAAGGGGAGCGTTGTAAAGTTTTGGATGTGGAGGT
>DAIUER010000084.1:0-3620 GCA_036845005.1 Thermocrinis sp. | reverse complement strand
GTAGTAATTCATAAGGAAATTATACTACCAGACAACCACCCTTTGTGCCATAAAAATGAGCCCTGCGATATCCTCGTAGGACTTTAACTTGTCTGGGCTTACCTTCAACCCTCTACCTTCCACATCCTCTTTGCAGGCATACCAGTTTTTCTTGTATGGAAACCTAAGCACTGCGTCCTGAACTAACACCACAATATCATCCTCTCCCACCAAATCGGAGCTGAAGTCTCCCAGCTTTCTAACCAACCACAGGGTCTTTACCATACCAGAACCGCCTCCGAGGAGACTAACATATCTTTCACCCTTTCCGTGCTTACAAACTCCACATCCACTGCAAAGTCTTCCCTTTTTAGCCCCCTCTCTTCCGCGGAGAGGTCCTCCACAAAAAGCTTAACATTTACATAACCCATGTTCTCCAAGAGCTTTTCAAAGCCATGGATGAGAAGTTCTTCATGCTTCCACTTGGTTAGGGCATAGACCCCATCTTTTAGAAAAACAAGGAAGACCTCATGGTTTATACCTAAAGCCAAGGCAACCCTTAGGGCTTCGTGGCATCTCCAAGAGAACGGGTCGCCTTTTACCAAAAACAAAACACGCATTAAGTTTGCTGAGATTGGGCTCTCTGCAAAATCTTAACCACTACCCATCTTTTTGTCTTTGAGATGGGTCTTGTTTCCCTTATGACCACCAAGTCTCCAACCTTGCACTCGTTGTTGGGGTCGTGGGCGTGGTATTTTTTACTCTTTATGATGTGTTTTTTGTATATGGGATGGGGCGCCTTTCTATCCACTCGCACCACCACTGTTTTGTCCATTTTGTCGCTAACAACGACGCCCACAAACTCCTTTCTTTTTTGGTGCCAGCTCATGCCTTTTCCTCCTTTTGCTTTTCCCTGATAAGGGTCAAAACCCTTGCCAAGTCCCTTCTTGCCTTCCTAATAGCCATTTTATCCTTGAGCCCCTCTATCCTCTTTTTAAAGCGTAGGTCTATTAGCTCCTTTCTGAGTTCTTCTTCCTTTTTCAAAAGGTCCTTAAGGGAAAGCTTTCTGAGCTCCTTAGCCTTCATGTTCCAACGCCTCCGTGCTTTTTAACAAGCCTTACCTTTATGGGTAACTTGGCCGCCACCAGCCTGCAAGCCTCTTCCGCCACATCCTCCGGCACGCCCGAGAATTCATAGAGGATCCTGCCAGGCTTTACCACCGCCACAAAGCCCTCAGGGTCGCCCTTTCCACCACCCATACGGACCTCGTTGGGCTTTTTGGTGTAGGGCTTATCGGGGAAGATGGGGATCCATATCTTTGCACCCTTTCTTAGAGCCCTAACCAAGGCGATCCTACCCGCTTCTATCTGCCTTTGGGTGAGCCAATGAGATTCTAAGGCTTGTATGCCATACTCCCCAAAGGAAACCTTGTTGCCCCTGAAGGCTTTGCCTTTTAGTGTTCCTCTCTGCTGTTTTCTAAACTTGGTTTTCTTAGGTGCCAAGAAAGACATCTCAGACTACCTCCTTTTCTGCCCTTTTAAGGTCCTCTTCTATCTTTTTGACGATCTCCTCTTTGCCACCCTTTAGGATATCTCCCTTGTATATCCAAACCTTCACACCCAAGACGCCATACTTGGTCTGGGCTACCGCAAAACCGTAGTCTATGTCCGCCCTCAATGTCTGAAGGGGCATCCTTCCCACCAAGAACCACTCCGCCCTTGCCAGTTCCGCACCGCCTATCCTTCCCTTTACTTGAACCTTCACACCCTTTGCCCCTGCCTTTAGGGCATTGTCTATTGCCCTCTTCATTGCCCGCCTGTGGGAGACCCTTCTTTCTATCTGCAGGGCGATTTCCTCCGCTACAAGCTGGGCGTCCAGCTCGGGAGTTCTAACCTCTTCCACATTTATGTTGTAGTTAAAGCCGGGGGCTATAGCCAAGAGGTCCTTTCTCAGCTGTTCTACCTCCGCACCCTTGCGACCTATTATAATCCCCGGTCTTGCCACATAAATCCTGATCCTTATCCTCTCTGCGGCCCTTTCGATGATCACCTTGGAAACACCCGCCGCGTAGTATCGCTTTTTGATGTATTCCTTGATCTTTATGTCTTGATGCAAGAGCTTTGTGTAGTCCCTTTTGTCCGCATACCACTTGGAGGTCCAATCCTTCGTGATCCCGATCCTAAACCCAATGGGATGTGTTTTTTGACCCATCAGCCTTCCTCCTTCCTTTCTTCCAACACAATGGTTATGTGAGAGGTTCTTTTCCTCAGCATGGTCGCCCTGCCGTGGGCTCTTGGGAACCACTTCTTATACATAGGACCATCATCTGCCACCGCCTTTTTTATGTAAAGACTGTCAAGGTCCAAGCCCTTCTGTTCTGCGTTAGCCAATGCGCTCTTTAGCACACCTTCTACGATCTTCGCAGATTTTTTTGGGATGAGCTTGAGCTGATACAGGGCATCTCCAGCCTTCATACCCTGAATGACCCTCAGCACCTGCCTTACCTTTATGGGAGAGACCTTAGCATACCTCAAAATAGCCCTCGCTTCCATGTTTTCACCTCACTTCTTCTTAGCCACCTTTGAAGACTTCTCCGGGTGACCCTTAAAGGTTCTGGTGGGGGCAAACTCGCCCAATTTATGCCCCACCATATCAGAGGTAATATAAACGGGCACAAAGGTCTTGCCGTTATGAACCGCTATGGTGTGACCTACGAATTCAGGGACTATAGTGGTGTCCCTGCTGTAAGTTTTTATAACCTTTCTCTCTCCTGTTTGGTTCATCTTCCTTATCCTGCTCCAGAGCTTTGGGTCCACCCAAGCTTTTTTATCCACCAGCTTTCTGTATTGGTCCCAAACCTCTTTGTATCTTTGGTAAGCCCTTTGGAAGAGTTCTTGTGTGTGCTGGACCTTCCTCACCCTTTTGTATGCCCTCTGGGTTTTCTTGTAAAGCTTTAAAAAGGTGTCAAGGTCCTCAATGAGCTTATCCTTCTTGTTCCAAGCACCTTTAAAACCCATTATCTAATGCCCTCCTTTAGAGGTTTGCCCTTCCTGCTAACAAGGATAAACTTGTCTGAGTACTTTTTGCCCCTTCTGGTCTTGTATCCCTTGGTCTTCCATCCCCAGGGGGATTCGGGGTGCTTTCCTTTGGTTTTACCCTCACCACCACCGTGGGGGTGGTCCACTGGGTTCATAGCGGTTCCGCGGGTATGGGGTCTCCAACCGAGCCAACGGTATCTGCCCGCCTTTCCATACTTTACAAGCTCGTGCTCTGCCAAACCAACCGCACCCACGGTAGCCATGCACCTTTGATGGATGAGCCTTATCTCTCCCGAGGGCATCCTAACCTGCACATAATCACCAACCTTACCCAAAACCTGCGCAGAGGTGCCCGCAGACCTAACCAGCTGACCGCCCTTTCCGGGATGAAGTTCTATGTTGTGGATTATGGTTCCCACAGGGATGTACTTTAGAGGTAATGCGTTGCCGGGTTTTATTTCTGGAAGCTCCTTTCCTGCCTCTGCGTCCTCGTAGGATATGGAAAGGACTGTATCTCCCACCTTGAGACCCTCGGGCCAGATAATATACCTCTTTTCGCCGTCTGCATAATGTAGCAATGCTATACGGGCAGACCTGAAGGGG
>DAIUER010000083.1:0-3653 GCA_036845005.1 Thermocrinis sp. | reverse complement strand
AGATTAATGCCCAGCTCCTTTAAAAGCAAGCTCTTTAAAAGCTCCTGGTCCAAGTGGGAGAGAGGGAAGAGAAGGAGAGGGCCCTGCGGTGGAAAAGACTACTGGACTTAAGGAGAAAACTTCTAAGAGGATGCATAAACCTGGTGTTAGAAAGGCAGGAGGACTTTCTGTTGGGAGTTGGTCCTCTTAAAGCTTTGGAGCTAACAGAGGCTGCACAAAAGCTTGGCGTTAGCATCTCTGTTATGAGCAGGCTTGCATCCAACAAGTATGTAAAAACATCCGCTGGGATCTATCCTCTTAGGTTCTTCTTTCAAAGGAGGTCCAAGGGTGGCTACAGCAGGGAGCAGGTCCTTAGGGCAATGAAAGAGACCCTTCAAGAACACGGTAAGCTCAGCGATGCCAAAATGGCGGAGCTTTTAAAGGAAAAGGGCATAGAACTTTCCCGTAGAACCGTATGCAAATACAGGAGAATGCTATGAGGGAAAAGGAGGTTATAGGGCTTCTTGAGGAAAAGGGTTTGGAAGGATTCCTTTTTAGCTCTCAGGCAAACGTGCTTTATATTTCTGGTTTTAGGTCCTCCAACGCCTACGTGCTTGCCACTAAGGAGGGCTTTTACCTTTTTACAGACGCACGATATTACGAGAGGGCAAAGGGAACTTTGAGGGAGGGATGGCAGGCAGTTTTGGTCCAATCTCCCATGCACAGGGCTATAAAGCAAAATATAAAAAAGCTGGGAATAAAAAGGGTGGGCTACGAGGAGGATAGGGTAAGCTGTGCCTTTAGAAAATCTCTACGCTCAAGGGACGTCCAATGGGTGGGCTTTAGCAACTTTCTTGGAAAACTGAGGGCTATAAAAAGTCCTGAGGAAATAAAGATAATGAAAGAGGGAGTTTTGAAGGCAGACCAAATTTACAGGGAAATGCTTGAGTTTGTAAAGCCGGGGATAACGGAGCTGGACCTGAGAGGTTTTATAGTTAGAAGAGCCTTTGAAATGGGTGCAATGGGCGAAAGCTTTCCTGCCATAGTTGCCTTTGCGGAGGGTTCTGCAGTTCCTCACTGGGAAACTTCCCAAAGAAGGATAGAACAAAAGGGACCTCTGCTGATAGATATGGGCATTCTATACAAGAACTACTGCACGGATTTTACCAGAACTATCTACTTGGGAAAGGCAGACGATGAATTTAAAAAGGTCTATCAAGTGGTCAAGGATGCCCACCTCTTTGCCCTGGAGAAGGTAAAGGTGGGAACCCCCGTAGGTGAAATAGACAGGACCGCAAGGGAGTACATAAAAAAGAAGGGCTTTGGCAAATACTTTACCCACAGCACGGGGCACGGTGTGGGTATAGAAATCCACGAGCACCCAAGGCTCTATTACAAGGGAAAGGGGTCAGAGGATACCGTAGAGGAGGGGATGGTCTTTACCATTGAGCCGGGTATATACCTACCGGGCAAGTTTGGAGTGAGGCTTGAAAACATGGTGGCAGTTGTAAAGGGTGTGGGTGAGGTGCTCTCTGAGGTGCCCCTTGACTTGATTGAGTTATAATATTTACATACGCGGGGTGGAGCAGCCTGGTAGCTCGTCGGGCTCATAACCCGAAGGTCGCGGGTTCAAATCCCGCCCCCGCAATACTTAACCACAAGAGGCACATATAAAGGGCTCAAAGCAATACCAAGCCCCACGCTGGCAAAGGCAAGGTTTGGATTGAGGTTATACCTAAGGGCAAGCACCGCAGAGAACATCATAGGTGGCATGGCAGACTCCAACAGGGAAACCTTGAAGGCGACGGGAGAGAGTTCCATAAATCCTCCCACCAAATAGACCGCAAAGACAGAAACAAAGACCTTTATGAGAACGGCAAGCAAAGATAAATTTAAGTGATCCCTTATACCACTAAGGTTTATACTGAGTCCAAGGGCAAAGAGGATCACTGGTATAGTGGAGTTGGCAACAGAGTCTAAGGCTTCCTCTAAACTTGGATGCAAAGGAATTCCCTTAAAGACAAAGCCAAGGACTAATCCCAAGAAGGGAGGAAAAAGGAGAACTTCCCTTAAGTCTGGCTTTCCACTTGCAACCATCACTCCCAAAAAGGAAACCATCAGAAAGGAGCCCAAATTGTCGTAAATGATGGCGATCTGTAGTCCCTCCTGTCCAAAGTAGCTAGAGGCATAAGGGTAGCCCAGAAAGGCGGTATTTCCAAAGGAGGAGACCAAAAGAAATGTCCTCAGGTCTTTGTCAGAAAGCTTATAAAGCCGGGCTATAATGTATGCCACTGACATACATAAAACTATTGAAGCCCAAGCCAAGAGAGAGACTTTTATAACCTCCAACCCAAGCTTGATCTGGTGTCCTTCCTTAAAGGCAAGGATAGGAAGGGCAAAGTACATTACATAGTTTATCAGAACCTTCTCTTGCTCCTTTTGGAAAACACCAAAGTGCCTTAGAAGTTTGCCACTTATTATGGGCAGGACTACCTCAAGCATTCAAAAAGATTTCCTGAAGTCTTTTTCTTGCTATGTCTGGTGCTCCAAGGTGTTTTCTGAGTGTGTTTTCCAAGACCTTTATGGGTAGTAAATTCTGTGGAGACCTTGGGTCCTGAAAGGGTGCGCTGGCAAACATAGGCAGGACGCCCGCAGTTAGATCGGCAAGTTCTTTAATCTTTTCTTTTGGTAAGTTGCCAAAGGCTTCTAGCCTTGCCAAGGTGCCAATTCCCTCTCCCTCTGCCAATTTTACATACCAGGTGTATTTATCAAGCTTTGCCCATTCCTCTATCTTTCTTTGGGAGTGCACCCTTATAAGAGGTGTGCGGTAGCCCTTTTTTAGGTTCTGAAGAAGGTGTGCATACTCTTTGCTTATAAAGAGCCTTTTTATGGTTTTTACAGAACCCACGCAGGTAATACCCCTGTGCTCGCTGGTCAAAGTGCCATCGCAAACCAACAGCTGAGGCTTTACCTTTTTCCAAACTTCCCTTGCGGTATCCACTTCCTCCCTTCTAAGTAGCCTTAATAACTCAAGGGACAGATCCTTGTCCTCCAAAAGTTTTTTAACCTCATAGCCCAATCCAGAGAAAGCGGTCTCCTCTATATCGCCCTTTATCAAAAAGATTCTTCTGACCCTTTGCATGCGAAAGGACTGCTCTATAAGGTTTATGCTTTTTGGTTTGAGAATTATGGCACCAGCAGACAGAGTGGCAAAGACTGCCTCGTAAGATGAGTTTTTTGACTCGTCCCACACATAAGCGCTGTGGTCTATGCGCCTTATTCCATCCACAAAGGCTATGGTAAATCCTTCTGGTACATACCCTTTGTATGCATCCGTTGGGTCTTCTTCAAAGCCGGCAAACTGTTCTGATTCTTCGTATTCCATATCTTCCATTTCGTTCATTTCCCACAGCTTTAAGCTTACTCTGTATCGCATCCTTCCATCAGAGAAACTCCAAAACCCTGTTTGCTACCTCCTCTGAATTTCTGATGCAGTCCGCCACAGAAACACCCCTTAGATAGTTTCCCGTCAAAAAGAGCCCCGGGTGTTCCCTTTCCAAGGTCTCCGCCAGTTCGTAAAATCTGCCGTAGCCCAAATTATACTGTGGGATGGCTTTTTTCCACTTGGTGATCTTCAAAATGCTCACATCTACGCCCAAAATTTCCTTAAGTTC
>DAIUER010000082.1:0-3687 GCA_036845005.1 Thermocrinis sp. | reverse complement strand
GTCCCTTTAGAGGCTGAGGGGACGGTCCCAATAAGGGATTTTTAGAACAGCCTCACAGAGGGGATTTTCTTTTATAATTTTCTGCCGTGATAAACATAATAGAACCTAAGTTTTTTGAAGAGGAAGAAGAGGCTATCCTCAGCATCTTAAAAAGCCGTAAGATCACCAGGGGTGAATGGACAAAAGCCTTTGAGGAAGCCTTTGCCAAATACTTGGGGGTGAAGCACGCCTTTACGGTGTGCTCGGGCACCGTTGCCCTCTTCATAGCCCTAAAAGCCCTTGGAGTGGAAGGACAGAAGGTAGTTGTTCCTGCCATGAGCTTTATGGCTACCATAGACGCAGTTTATTTGGCGGGTAGTGTGCCGGTGGTGGTGGATGTGGATGAATACTACACCATGGACCCAAACCAATTGGAGGATGCGGTAAAGAAATACAACCCAAGGGTGGCAATTCCCGTCCATCTTTACGGTCAGCCCGCAGACATGGATGCCATAATGGGGTTATCTGAAAAGTACGGCTTTTATGTGCTTGAGGATGCCGCCCAAGCCCACGGTGCAGAGTTCAAGGGAAAAAAGGTGGGTAGCTTGGGGCATCTATCCGCCTTTAGCTTTTACGCCTCAAAGAATGTGCCCATGGGAGAAGGGGGAGTTATAGCCACAGATGACGACAAGCTTGCCAAAGAGGTAAAAAAGTGGATAGACTTTGGAGAGCATCCCGCCTTTAATGTTAGGATCACTGAGTTTCAAGCTGCCATAGGCTACATCCAGCTTAAATACTTGGACCAAAGGAACAAAAGAAGAAGGGAGATCGCCCAAAAATATAGAGAGCACATAAACTCTTCCTTTGTCCATCCTACAGAGAGGGAGGGTGCATACCATGTTTATCATCTTTACACCCAAAGGCGGTGGAGGATGCGGTAAAGTTGTCCGTTGAAAAGTATTGTAGCGTATCTGCAATGCTGAGAAATTCTGTTAATATAGAGGTAAGATGGAAGGTTTTGGAGAAGGCAGGCTCGGAGCAAAGATAGAGGAGCTAAAGAAGGAAGGGGCAAAGGCTCTTGTCTCTTACCTAACGGTGGGCTATCCTACCTTTGAGGATTCATTAGAAGCCTTTAGGGTTGTTCTCAGAGAGGGCACCGATATCCTTGAGGTCGGCTTTCCCTTCTCGGACCCGGTGGCGGACGGTCCCACCATCCAAAAAGCCCATCAGGTCGCCTTGGAAAATGGCACAAGGGCAAAGGATGTTTTTAACCTGGCAAGGACTTTAAGGCAGGAGTTTGAAGGCGTTCCTTTCCTTTTGATGACCTATTACAACCCAATTTTTAGGATGGGCTTAGAGAGGTTTGTAAAGCTTGCCAAGGATAACGGAATAGATGGTTTCATAGTGCCAGACCTACCGCCGGAGGAGTGCTTGGACCTAAAAAAGGTGTGCGAAAGGGAAGGTCTGTCCCTTGTTCTCTTGGCATCTCCCACCAGCACCGAAAAAAGGCTCAGGCTCATATGCCAGCACACAGACCATCTTACCTACTTTGTTTCCCTGACGGGGACCACGGGCGAGAGGGATGCCCTTCCTTTGGAGAGGCTAAAAGAGCGTTTAGCCCTATACAGGAGGGTATGCGAAAAGCCTGTGGTGGTGGGCTTTGGCATCTCCAAAGGAGAGCAAGCTAAGGCGGTGGCGGAACTATCTGACGGTGTGGTTGTGGGCAGTGCCTTTGTAAAGCTCTGTGGTGAGAGAAGGTTTGAAGGGTTGAGGGAAAAGGTCAGGGAGATAAAGGAAAGCTTGCTTTCCCTTAGCCTTTCCAGAAATTTATAACGGGCATACGCCAATCTCCGTTAAAGCTCCTTTTGGTGATCTTGGTGCCAAGGGGTGCCTGCTTTCGCTTGTATTCTGCCCTTCTGAGCATATCAAAGACCTTCTCCACTACTGCCCTATCAAAGCTTCTGCGGACGATCTCTTCTTTTGAAAAGCCCTCCTCTATGTGCAGGATTAGAATTTGGTCAAGAAGCTCGTAGGGTGGGAGGGTGTCCTGGTCTGTTTGGTTGGGTTTTAGCTCTGCGGTGGGTGGTCTAACAAACAGCCCTTCGGGGACATCTGGCTTTATGGAGTTTCTATATCGGGCAAGCCTATAAACCATTGTCTTATAAACATCCTTTATTGGGGCAAAGCCTCCTGCCATGTCTCCGTATATGGTGGTGTAGCCCACCGCAGACTCGCTCTTGTTGGAAGTGGAAAGCACAAGCCAGTGGTGTTTGTTGGAAAGATAAAAGAGTATGTTTGCCCTTATGCGAGATTGGAGGTTTTCCTCCGCCAGGCTAATCTCCTTGCTCTCAAAAAGCCTTCCGTAGGTGTTAAAAACCTCATCTATGGGATAGACCAGAAGTTCAATGCCCAAGTTCTCTGCCAACTCAAAGGCGTATTTTTTGCTCTCTTCGGAGGTGAAGGGAGAGGGCATAAACACGCCAACTACGTTCTCTTTCCCAAGGGCATCCACTGCGAGGCATGCGGTAAGGGCAGAGTCTATACCACCGGATATACCAACCACCGCCTTTTTAAAACCTGCTTTGAAAAAATAATCCCTCAAGCCAAGCTCCAAAGCTTTGTATATCTCTTCTTCTTCTACGAGTTCTTTTTCCACTTCGCCCTCAAGGTAGGGTAGCTCCCTTTCATCTTGTAGCTCCAAAAAGGACGGACAATCCACCCTTTTTTCCCTTAGCCTTATGTCCATGAGCCTTTTGCTTTTTACCTTCTCAAGGGGCAAGCTTACAGTTTTTACCATCTCCTTGAAGGCAGATGCCCTAAAGATGAGCCTTCCCTCCGAGTCTATAATCAAACTTCTTCCGTCAAAAACCAAGTCATCCTGCCCACCCACCAAGTTTGCATACACCACATAAGCCAAGTTGTCCTGAGCCCTTGCCTTCAAAAAGCTTTCTTTGAACTGATATTTGCCCACATAATAGGGGGATGCGTTTATGTTTATGAGCACTTCCGCTCCGCACAGGGCATAAAACCTCTCCCAACCGTCCGGATGCCATATGTCCTCGCACACAGAAAAGCCCAGCTTAACACCGTTTAAAGAAACCATCAGTGGTTTTTCTCCCTTTCTGAAGTACCTTTTTTCGTCAAAGACTGAATAGTTGGGCAAAAAGGTCTTGTGATAAACGCCAAGAAGTTTTCCTTTACCTATCAGCACCAGAGAGTTATAAAGGTCTCCCTCATAATAGGGTATGCCCACCACCGCAAGGGAGTTTAGCCTTTTTGAAAACTCTATCAATTCCTCCAGCTTTTTTTTACATTCTCTCAAAAAGCCTATGCTATGCAAAAGGTCCTGGGGAGGGTAGCCCGTAAGGGCAAGCTCTGGAAAGACAACAAGATGGGCAAGGTGGTCTTGAGAAGCCCAAGCGTCGGCGACCTTCTTTAGGTTTCCCTCTAAGTCTCCTACGTGGAAGTTCAGCTGGGCTATGGTTATGTTTATGAACTCCATTCAAACACTATTATAAAACCTTGACTGAGAAATTCAGAAAAGCTGGAATTCTCTTAAGAAAAGAGTTTTGGCAAGTAGAGGGCTCGTTATAGCTTTTTCAAGAAGTATCAAATATGGGGGTAATTTCTCACCCGAGGTATAGTCAGGTAATTTATAGCCAAGGGTATTAACCCTTAAAGACTGAAGGCGTCCGGATACGCAGACAC
>DAIUER010000081.1:0-3707 GCA_036845005.1 Thermocrinis sp. | reverse complement strand
TAATAGTTCTCTTTTCTGGAGGATTGGACAGCACTACCCTTCTGTGGCTTGCAAAAAAAGAGTTTGACAGGGTTATTGCCATATCCTTTGATTACGGACAAAGGCATAAGGTAGAGCTAAAGTACGCAAAGGAGTTAGCAAAGCTGGCGGGCGCTGAACATCTAATAGTGGATGTGCCCTCCTTAAGGGGAATAACCACCTCCGCCCTTTTGGAGGGAGGTCCAGAGGTGCCCTCAGAAGAATACTCCAACGCACCACCCATTACCACAGTGCCCATGAGAAACCTGATCTTTTTAGCCATTGCGGGGGCTTACGCGGACGCCTTGGGGATAGACACGGTGGGCATAGCGGTGCATTCTTTGGACACTCCCTATCCCGATTGCAGACCGGAGTTCATAACCTCCGCCCAAAGTGCACTCACTGCAGGCTCTATCTTAACCGCCACAAAAAAGGTTCCCATGAAAATTTATGCGCCCTTTTTGGGCATGACAAAGAGGGAAATTGCCCTTTTGGGGAAGGAACTGGGAGTTCCCTTTGAAAAAACATACTCCTGTTATAGGGGCACAGAGCCACCCTGTGGAGAGTGTGCCACTTGCAAACAAAGGGAGGAAGCCTTAAAAGGACTTTTATGAACAGCCTTGAGCCAAGCCACTTACCTCAAGCCTTTATTTTGGTCCTCTTTGCGGTAGCCCTCTCTTACTTTTACAACCTACGGGCAGAAAGGGATTTGCTTGAAAGCTCCATTAGGACTACGGTCCAACTTCTTTTGGTGGGCTATGTCCTCCAGTTTGTCTTAAAAGTGCAATCCTTTGCCTTTCTGGTGCTAATCCTCTTTTTGATGTCTATCTTTGGGAGCATAACCGCAGTGGAAAGGCTCAAGTTAAAGGGTAGCTTTGGAAAGCTCTTTTTAAAGAGCTACATAGCTCTGGTTGTTCCGTCTTCCTTTGTGTTTGTCCTACTATATCTAATGGGCTACGTTAGAAAGGACCCAGTTAGTATGATCACCCTTTGGGGATTGGTGCTTGGCAATTCCCTCAGCAACGTTTCTTTGACCTTTGAAAGGATGCGTTCAGAAGCCTTCAACCGAATAAGGGAGATAGAGGCAAAGGTTGCCTTGGGGGCTCCGTTAAAGAAGGCTATGGAGGAGGTTATACAAAACGCCGTAAGGGTGTCTATGATGCCAAAATACAACATGCTTAGGTCTGCGGGGCTGGTGCATATACCGGGCGTGGCGGTGGGCATGATCGTGGCGGGTGCGGACCCGATAAGTGCAATGGTCTTTCAGGTGGTGGTGATGTTTATATTGCTTACGGTATCCTTCTTCACTTCCTTTTTAACAGCCCTTTTGACTTATAGCTCTGTGCTTAGACAGTTATAATACTATGCCTGTGGAAGAGGTTTATAAGCTTTACGGGCTTACAAAGGAGGAATATGAGAGTATAGTCAAAAGGCTTGGCAGAGAGCCAAACCATGTGGAACTTGGTGTTTTGGGTGCCCTCTGGTCGGAGCATTGCTCCTACAAATCTTCAAAAAGACTTCTGAGGCTCTTTCCCACCCAGGGGGAGAATGTAATTCAGGGACCGGGGGAGAATGCGGGCGTTGTAAAGCTTGATGACAAAGTTTGGCTTGCCTTTAAGATAGAAAGCCACAACCATCCTTCCTTCATAGAACCCTTCAACGGTGCCGCCACGGGTGTGGGTGGGATCATAAGGGATGTGCTCTCTATGGGTGCAAGACCTATAGCCTTGATGGATTCTCTGCGGTTTGGTTTGCCACTGGACTCAAGGACAAAACACATAGTAAAAGGTGTAGTAAAAGGTATATCTCACTATGGCAACTCGGTGGGCATTCCCACGGTGGGCGGAGAGACCTTCTTTGAAGAGTGCTACAAAACCAACCCTCTGGTGAATGCCTTTTGCCTTGGCATAATCCCTGCGGGTAGGATGTTACGGATGAGGGCAACAAAACCCGGACAACTGCTCTTTTTGATGGGCTCTTCCACTGGAAGGGACGGCATACACGGTGCGGTCATGGCATCCGGTGAGTTCAGCGAGGATGCAGAGAGCAAAAGACCCAACGTGCAGGTGGGAGACCCTTACTTTGAAAAAAAGCTCATAGAAGCCCTTATGAAGATAATAGAGGAAGGTTTGGTAGTGGGTATTCAGGACTTGGGCGCCGCAGGTCTTGCGGGTGCATCCTCCGAGCTGGCAAACAAATCCAAAATGGGCGTGGTGCTACACCTTGAAAAGGTGCCTCTTAGGGAGGAGGGAATGAACCCTTATGAAATACTCCTCTCTGAGAGCCAAGAGCGAATGCTTTTGGTGGTGGAAAGGGACAAGGTTCAAAGGCTGAAGGAGTTGGCAGAGGATTTCCACTTGGAGGGTGAGGTGGTGGGGGAAATGACCAATGATGGTATGTTCCGTGCATACTTCCATGGGGAGTTAGTGGCAGAACTGCCTGTAAGCCTGATAACGGAAGAGGCACCCGTCTACGAAAGACCGAACAGGGAGCCCGATTACATAAAGCAGGTTAGGTCCTTCAAAGAAGAGGAGTTAGAGCAAAAGGACATAAAGGATTCCCTTTGTAAGCTTTTGTCCTCTCCCAACGTGTGCTCCAAGGAGTGGGTTTACAGTCAGTACGACTATCAAGTGGGGACAAACACGGTGTTGGTGCCAGGGGGAGATGCTGCGGTTTTGCGGATAAAGTGGGTGGTAAGCCCGGAGATAAAAAGCGAAAAGCTCGTAGCTTTGAGCTGTGAAGGGAACGGCAGGATGGTCTTTTTGAACCCTTATGAAGGTGGAAAGTATATAGTGGCGGAAGCCCTCAGAAACCTTGCCTGTGTGGGCGCACAGCCCTTAGCCATAACGGACTGTCTGAACTTTGGAAATCCAGAAAGACCGGAGGTAATGTGGCAGTTGGAAATGGCAATAAGGGGGATGGCGGACGCCTGCAAGTTCTTTGGGGTGCCCGTAGTAAGCGGAAATGTGTCCCTTTACAACGAGACGGTGGAGGAAAAGGAAATTAGAAACATATACCCAACTCCCATTTTGGTGGCAGTGGGTGCCATAGAAGGGAAAAGGTTCGTAACCCATAAGTTTGAGGAGGAGGGTAGTCTGGTCTTTTTGATAGGAGACCTGAAAAGAAGCTGGGGTTTGGGGGGTAGCGAATACCTAAAGGTGGTGCACGGAATTGTGGCTGGAGATGTGCCCGCAGTGGACCTGAAGAAAGAAAAACTACTGCATGAAACCCTAATAAAGCTAATAAGAGAGGAAATAATCCTTTCTGCCCACGATGTATCCACCGGCGGACTTATGATCGCCCTCCTGGAATGTCTCTTTGGCACGGGGCTTGGCTTGGAGCTAAATCTTTACACCGAGGAAGCCCTTGATAGGTTCTTCTTCTCCGAAAGTCCCACAAGGGTGGTGGTTAGCTTAGAAAAGGACAAGGAGGAACTTTTGAAAAACCATGTGGAAGGCGTGGGCTTGGACTGGCTATATTTGGGTAAAGTAAAGGGCGAGCCAGAGCTTATTGTAGAACTCTACGAAGAGCCCATACTCAAAGAAAATGTTAAAGATTTAGAAAAACTATGGAGAGATTCTTTAGCCAATACGCTTTAACCTACTTGGCGGTCTGCTTTTTTGTATTGATGGCAGACCTTTATACAAAACACCTGGCGGAGCAGTTTATAAAGGGAGAGGTTCAAATAC
>DAIUER010000080.1:0-3749 GCA_036845005.1 Thermocrinis sp. | reverse complement strand
GGGAATAATCGGTGCCGTCCTTACCGGTGTTTTTGCGGACCCTTCCATCAACGAGGATGGCACAGGTCTTCTTTATGGAAACCCAGGGCAAGTCTTGATCCAAATCTTGGCAGTTGTAGCAACTATAATCTACAGTGCCATAGCCACCTTTGTGATCCTTATGGTGGTAAAAGCCCTCACAGGTCTGAGGGTAAGCCATGAAGAGGAAGTAGCTGGGCTGGACAGCTCCCAGCACCGTGAAAAAGCTTACAACCTTTAATAAAGGAGGTGTTGCCATGAAAAAGTTAGCCTTTCTCAGCCTTTTTAGTTCCGTAGCCCTTGCACAAGCCCTCGAGCTAAAGCTTGAGCCCATAGGCACCATCAATGTTAGCGGTGCCCTAACCGTCTATACCATCCACTCCAACAACAAAGTTGTCCCTAACGAATACAAGACCCGCTACGATGTTGGTTCAGCCATTATAAGTCTTTCCAAGTCCGCAGAGCCCTTTGGCTTTACCTTGATCGGTGGTGCATACGCATTTCCAGTGGTGGGCGTAGGACTCTCAAAAACTTCCGAATCCACAGACCTGTTCAGCCCAATTCCCGTAGCATACGTGGAATACTCTCCCATGAAAGGGCTCTCCATTCAAGCAGGAAAGCTTCCCACCATAATAGGCTATGAGTCCGCCTTTACTTACCTAAACAACAACATCCAAAGGGGTTTGGTTTGGAACATGCAACCTGTAATAAACAACGGCGTTAGGCTAACCTACAGCACAGACCTCTTCTTTGTAAAGCTTGGAGTAAACGACGGCTTTTATACCCTCAGCAAAAAAGATCCAAAACCCGCCCTTGAGGCAAGCCTTGGACTAACTCCCATAAAAGATGGCTCAATTGCCCTTAATGTGATCTTTCCCGACAAAGACTCAAAACCAAACAATACCGCATGTCCTTCTAACAAGAGGGAGTTAAACTTGGTAGCTTCCTACACACTGGATAAACTTTCCCTTGGTGCGGACTTGCTTTACGTGGAGGCTCCAAAGAGCAACAAAGCAAATGTTCCAGAAAAGGCAAAGGCAAGCGGTGTAGCACTGCATCTATCTTACGACCTAAAACCCTTTAAGCTCTCTGGTAGGATAGAGTATGTAAAGGACAACTCTGACGCTGGGGGCATAGATTTAGTGGGTCTTGGCGACGGAAACAAAGGCTTGACCTTTACCGTAACTCCCGCCTACACCCAGGGTCCCTTCTTCTTGAGGGGTGAGCTATCCTACGTAAAGGCAGACCAACCCTTCACTCAGAACAATAAGAAGGATCAAACACGCTTAGGTGTGGAAGTTGGGTTTATGTTTTAAGGTATGGGCATAAAGGCTGTCCTTTTGGACATAGATGGGGTGCTGACCATAAGGGATAGGGTGATAGAGGGGGCCCAGCGGGCCCTCAAAGAACTCAGAAAAAACTTCAAAATAGCCCTCGTCACCAACACGACGAGGGTTCCCTCTCGCATAATTTTTGAAAGGCTGAGAAATCTCGGCTTTGACCTGGAAAGGGAAGAACCCTTTACCGCACTCAAGGCTTCAAGGGAGTTCTTAGTAAAGAACAAAGCCAATGCCTACCTTTTGGTTTCTGATATGGCACGGGAAGAGTTTGAAGGCTTGGAAGAATATCCAATAAAGTATGTGGTTGTTGCGGATGCATACACGAACTTTACCTACCAAAACCTAAACACTGCCTTTAGGCTGCTTTTAGAGGGTGCGGAGCTCATAGCGGTTGCCCCAAACAGATATTTTCTGGACGAAGACGGAAAGCTTTCCCTTGATGCGGGACCCTTTGTAAAAGCCCTTGAGTATGCAAGCGGAAAGACTGCCACTGTGATAGGTAAGCCCTCTGCGGAATTCTTCGGATTGGTTTTAGAACACTTAGGAGTTAAACCTGAAGAGGCTTTGATGGTGGGTGATGACATAGAGTTTGATATTTTGGGAGCCCAAAAGTTTGGAATGAAGGCTTGCCTTGTAAAGACTGGGAAATTCAGGGAAAGCGACCTTGAGAAGGGTATAAAGCCAGACCTTCTGCTGGAAAGTGTAAATGAACTACCAAAAGCTTTAATGGAGGCGTTTTAGAATGAAGGCTTTGGCTATAAGGCATGTGCTTGCGGAACACCTGGGAATGATGGAAAGGTCCCTGAGAAATTTAGGCTTTAAAGGGGAATACCTGGACACCGCAGAGGGGGAAACTTTAAAAGAGCCCTTGGAAGAATACTCCCTTCTTGTTGTCCTCGGCGGGTATATGGGTGCTTACGAAGAGAACCTTTATCCCTTTCTCTCTTACGAATTTAAGCTTATGGAACAAGCCCTGAAATTGAACATTCCTATTTTGGGCATATGCTTGGGAGCCCAAATGCTTGCAAAGGTTTTGGGGGCAAGGGTCTTTAAGGGCGATAAGGGAAAGGAAATAGGTTGGATGGAGGTTTTTAAGGTGGGAGAACATGAGCTTTTCCAAGAATTTCCAAGCACATTAAAGGTCTTTCAGTGGCACGGAGACACCTTTGAGCTTCCAAAGGGTGCAGTAAGGGTTTATGCATCCGAAAAGTATGAAAACCAAGCCTTTGTGTATGGAAAGGCTGTAGGCTTGCAGTTTCACATAGAGGTGGATCAGAGTATGGTTAAAGAGTGGGCGGAGCTTTACCGCGATGAGCTTCAGGAGGAGAAGGTCGGGGAAGATAGGCTACAGGTGGAGGACTGGGTGTATGAAAGAAATTACCAGCTTACTGAAAGCCTTATAAGAGGGCTAATTTAGAACTTTTTCACTTCTATGTTGTATTTCTTTATTCTGTAGTCAAGTTGCCTTAGGGTAAGACCCAAGAGCTTTGCAGCGCGGGATTTTACATATCCAGTTTTTTCTAAAGCCTTTATGATTTCTTCTCTTTCTGTGGCTTCTACAAAGCTCGGCAGGTGCTTAAAGCTAACCTTTCCGTGCTCCGGATGGAAGTATTCGGGAATGTCCTTTTCTGTTAGCAACCCCTCCCTCAAAATAACGAGCCTTTCTATGAAATTTTCCAGTTCCCTCACATTTCCATACCAAGGATACTCCGTTAGCTTTTCCATAGCCCTCCAGCTTATCCGCACATTCTTTTTGTATCTTTGGTTGAAGACCCTTAAAAAGTGTTCCACAAGCAAAGGAATGTCCTCCTTTCTTTCCCGGAGGGGTGGAATGTGTATAGGAAACACGCTTATCCTATAGAAGAGGTCCTCTCTGAACTCTCCCTTTTCTACCATCTCCGCCAAGTTTTTGTTGGTGGCACATATAATACGCACATCCACCTTTATGGTCTTTTCTCCACCCAGCCTTTCAATCTCTTTGTCCTGTATAGCCCTCAGGATCTTGGGCTGTATAGACAGAGGCATGTCTCCTATTTCGTCCAAAAAGAGGGTGCCACCGTTGGCAAGCTCAAACTTTCCTTTCTTTGGCGCATAGGCACCCGTGAAAGCACCCTTCTCATATCCAAAGAGCTCTGCCTCCAAGAGGCTTTCGGGTATGGCTGAGCAGTTTATGGTTATAATGGGTTTTGATTTTCTGGGGCTTGCAAAATGTATAGCCTTGGCAACAAGGCTTTTCCCAGTTCCGCTCTCTCCGGTGATCAAAACGGTTATGTCCGTTTGTGCCACCTTTCGGACAAGCTCAGCCAAGTGCCTTATGGCTGGACTGTTGCCCACTATCCCTTCAATGCGGAAGTTCTCCGAGAGGGCTTCCGTTAGCATTCTCTTTTCCTC
>DAIUER010000079.1:0-3788 GCA_036845005.1 Thermocrinis sp. | reverse complement strand
ACGGGCAACCCAGTTATTAAGGATGTGGCAGGGTATGATATAACCAAGCTTTTTGTGGGGTCGGAGGGAACCCTTGGGCTTATAACCTCCGCAGTGCTAAAGCTAATACCAAAGCCAAAGGCAAGGGGAACTGCACTGATCCTTTTTAAGAACTTGGAGGATGTGGGAAGGGTGGTAGCTAAGATCATGACCTCGGGTATATTCCCATCTGCCTTAGAGTTTATGGATAGTTATGCCATAAGGGCGGTGGAGGAGTTCAAGCCCGTTGGTTTGCCAAAGGATGTTTCTGCGTTGCTTTTGGTGGAGGTGGATGGTTCTCCTCAGGGCGTCAAGGAGGACATAAAGGCGGTGGAAGGGCTGGCAAAGGCTATGGGCTTGGAGGTGAAGGTGGCAGAGGACGAGGAGTCCGCAGAAAAACTCTGGACTGCCAGAAAGAGTTTGGGACCCGCCTTGGGAAACCTGAGAACTGGCAAGATCAACGAGGACGTGGTGGTGCCAAGGGTGTATCTGTCGGAAGCTATAAGGGACTATCGCAAGGTGGCAGAAAAGTATGGGCTTTTGATGGCGATCTTTGGGCATATTGGAGACGGTAATCTCCATGTAAATCTGCTCTACGATAAGAAAAACAAGGAAGAGGAAGAGAGGGCAGAAGGGGCGGTGGATGAGGTTTTTGAGATCACCTTAAGGTACAACGGTTCTATTACGGGCGAGCATGGTGTGGGTTTAACAAAGAGAAAGTTTTTGGAGTATCAGTTTGGTCCTGTGGGCATGGAAATACTAAGGGGCATAAAAAAGGTCTTTGACCCGAAAAATCTCTTCAACCCGGGCAAGGTTATAACTCTTTAGAGGGGCAAAGGTCGTAAAGAGGGCATTCGGAGTGCTTGGGCTTTTGGGCGGTGCATATGTATCTTCCGAGCAGAATGAGTAGGTTTGAGAACTTGCCCCACTGATCCTTTGGCACCAGTTTCATAAGCTCCTGCTCTGCCTTTTCTGGTTTTTGCTGTTGGGTTAAACCGAGCCTTTGGCTAACCCTCAAAACATGCCGATCCACCGCTATTCCCTCGTTTATACCAAAGGCGTTGTAAAGGATCATGTTGGCGGACTTCCTACCTATGCCGGGAAGCTTTTCTAACTCTTCTATACTGTTTGGCACCTCGCCCCCGTACTTTTCCACCAATATTTGGCTTATCTCCTTTATATACTTTGCCTTGTTTTTGTAAAAACTTACACTGCTTATTTCTTTTTCTATTTCCTCCAAGCTTGCGTTGGCAAACTGCTGGGGCGTGTTGAATTTTTTAAAAAGCTCCTTTGTGACTTCATTTACTTTGGCATCCCTCTCTTGGGCGGAAAGAACCACCGCAACCACCAACTCAAAGGGCGTGCTAAAGTTAAGCTCCAGCTTGTCCGGGAAGACCTTTTCAAGGCGTTTTATGATCTCCTCCACCATGCCTTTATTATACCTTATCCAACACCAAGCAAAACCAACCCTTCTTTGAGATACGCTTTTTGACCTTTAGGGGATAGTTCCTTAAAAGCTTGAGCACTTCCCTCAGTTCGTCCTTTTTGTATATGCCAGAAAGCACTGCCCTTTTTTCAAAGAGTTTTACCAGGTCCTCCATTACCTCAAAAAATATGTGGGTTTCCAAGTTTGCCACCATAAAGTCAAAGGTCTGGTTTATATCTTTAGGCTGTGCCTGATAAACCTCCAACTCCACACAGTTTAGCTTTGCGTTGGCTTTGCACTCCTCAATAGCCTGCGGGTCTATGTCTATGGCAACCACCTTGTTTGCACCCTTTAGCTTTAGGGCTACGGAAAGTATGCCCGACCCACAGCCCACATCAATGGCAGACCAGCCCTCCTGAAAAAATTTCTCAATAGCCTTCAAACACAGTTGGGTGGTGGGATGAAGCCCCGTGCCAAAGGCACTGCCGGGGTTTATAAAGATGGGCTTTAGCCAAGGGGGTAGAACCACGAACTCGCCCAAAGTTATGGGCTTAAAGCTATCCTTTGGTGTTATGGCTTTTATTTCCCTAACTTCAATTGGCTCAAACCCTTGCAAAGGTTCATAGACCGCAAAGACCACATCCTCTTTTCCCTCCTCCAAAAGGCGCACACCCTTGCCATAGTCCAGCAGGAACTGGTAAAAGTCCTCCTTTCCCAACCTGTAAATATACTCTCTGTAGTTCATGCTTTGCACATAAAATTTTTACATGCTTTTTTTGATTTTTCTGATGTTGGTAAATCTTAGCTTTGCCCTCAACTGCCAAGAGCTTGGCATCAGGCTGGAAAGGGTAAAGACTTATAACATATACGATGAGTTAATCCAGTATGCGGAAGGACTGTTGAAAAACTGCCAAGAAAACGAAAGCTACCCTTTAGCCTTAGATTACCTGCTCAACGCATTGGAGACCATCTACCAAGATAAGACTAAGGCTAACTCCAAGCTGTTAAAAAAGGTGGCAGACCAACGCACAAAAAACTCACTGCTTATGATACAAAAAACCGCCAAATACAAGAAAAAGCATCCCCTTTTGTATTCATACCAACAGCTCTTTCATGTGGTGGCAATGGAAAACAGAAGGGTAGGAGACTATGAATACACCCTAAAGTATGCCTACGCATCCACACAAATAGGCAAAGCCATCCTCCAGCTCAAATAGCCTTGGGGATGATTATTGCACCATCCTCTCCCTCCAAAAGCTCAGCCCTTCCCTCCAAAAACATAATGCCCGTAAGCAAACAGGCTATGGCATCTATCTCATCCTTAGTGTATTTTCTGTCCTCCAAATTAAAGCCAAGCCTCCTGTATAGCTCCAATATAGCCTTCTTATCCTTCCGCCCCACCCCCATAACATCATAAAAAGCCCCCGGAAAAACCTCATAGACCGCCTTTGCCCACCCTTCCATCACAGTATTTAGCCTTATGCCCCTCTCCGTCAAAAGCCGCATGGGACCCAAAGAAACAGGAAAGAACTTTATGCCCCTTTCCCTCAGCATCAGGTCGCAAGCCCTAAAGTGGGGACCCAACTCATGTATGTTAGCCCTTCCCTTTGGCAAAGACAGTGGGGCATCTATGAAGATATGGGAAAAACCCTTAGAAAGTTCCAAGATCTCCTCATCCTTGTGCAACACAGAACAGGTTAGTTTGCCATCCTCTAAGTATGCCACTCCCGAGTTTCTCCTTTCCGAACCCGCCAAATCAATGCCAAGGGCTTTCATCTTAATCCTTTGAAGAACTCTTTTAACATAAGCTTGGCAGGTTCCACAGGCTTATAAACCCACTTTACCCTATGATTAAAGACAGGCTCATCCAAAAGGTTATACTGGCTCATAACCGCCCCCGCCCTTTCATCCTGTGCCAAAAATACCACCTTGTCTATACGGACTAAAACCAATGCGTAAGCACACATGGCACAGGGCTCCAAAGAAACATACATGGTGCAACCATGAAGATATTTTTGGTTTAGCTTCTTTAGGGCTTTTTTTATAGCCAAAAGCTCCGCATGGGCAGTAGGGTTCCGCAAACTCTCCACCCTGTTGTGGGCTCTTGCGATAACTTTTCCGTCCTTGACCACCACCGCACCCACCGGCACCTCTCCAGCATCAAAAGCCCTCTTTGCCTGCCTAAGGCACTCTTTTATCCACAGGTCTTCCATGCTTTCAAAATGTTAAAGCCCTTTCTTTTTGTTTTCAAAAACTTAAGAGAGGGAAAAGGCATCCCACGCGGTGGGCTTTGAATATGGGGATACCTACCCTTTGGGATGACACATCCACATGTCTCCATCCC
>DAIUER010000078.1:342-3872 GCA_036845005.1 Thermocrinis sp. | reverse complement strand
AAGGAAAGTCGTACAGTGCTGCAGTTTGGGAAAAAACAGAGGAGGATCTAAAGATAGCAATTCTTGATAGAACTCCGGAGTTTCCACAACTCGGTGATAGCGTCAAATTTTCCTTTTTTAAGGGAAGACGATGGCAGGTATTACTTTGAAGTGGAAGTTTTGAACACTTACCTTGAAGGTGGAAAAGTGATTTTGGTTATTCCTCATACCGAAAAGCTTAGCAAAATACAGCTAAGGGAGTCCATGAGGTGGAAGGTATCCATCCCTGCACAAGTATTCTTTTTCAACAGAAAGGTGCCAGCTGAGGAACTATCTCTCATTGAAGAGTTACCTGATGAATCCTTTGTGGAAGGAACTATAGAAAACATAAGCACTGGAGGGGTTAGGGTTTGTTTCAAAAGGTTCGTTTCCGCAAAGGAAGGCGATAGTTTGCTTTTAGAATTTGAATGGAAAGGACAGCTTTTTAAGAACATTTTAGCGGAGGTAAGGCATATAACGGGCTCTACCGATAGAACGTGTTTTGGTTTAAAGTTCTTAGATTTGAAAAAAATTCACGAAGACACAATAAGAAAGCTTATTATAGAGGAACAGAGAGAAGCACTAAGGGCTTATAAGATGGATAGATAGAGGGCTTTTTATAGCATACTTCTTTTCTTAATAGCCTTTACTATTCTCTTTCTTGCCTGACGTTCCCTTCTCTTTTTCTTTTCACTTGGTTTTTCGTAGAATTGACGCCTTCTGACTTCTGTAAGTATCCCTTCCTTCTCTACGAGCCTCTTAAACTTTTTAAAAGCCTTCTCAAAGGGTTCGTTATCACCTACTACCACAAACACCAACCTTCTTCACCTCCTGATTAAATTATAGCACATTTCCGTGATATTCAGCCTTTGAAGTGGCTGTTTCCCAAAGCACAACCTTTATAACCTTTACCTCTCCCAAAAGTCCCACCGACCTCAATTTTTCTTCAAGGAAGTCATAGAAGAACTTGGCAAGGGCTTCTGCGGTAGGGCAAAAATCCACCAGGAAGAGCTTGAGGGCACCGTATTTTTCCGCTACCTCTTTGAGCTCCGGGTACATAGGGTCCGCTTTATCTATGATAAAGCTGTGGTCGATGGTGTCTATTAGTTCCTTCAGGGCGTTTTTTACATGGTAGAAGTCTATGACCATGTCCTGCTCGGAGAGGGTATCAGAGCCCAAGACCACTTCCAGCACATAGCTATGTCCGTGCAAATTTATGCACTTGTTAACTGGAATCTCCTTTCCAATAGTAAAGTTAGCTCCCCTTCCGTAGGTTAGGTTCTGCTTCCAAACTCTGTGTCCCGCCTCAAACCTAAAGACCTTGGATATTTGCCACTTCACACAAACTCCTCCATCATCTCCCTTCTTACCTCCCTTATTCGGTTATGCTCATCCACATAAACAAGAACAGGCTTAAAGTCCTTCAACTCTCCCTCGTCAAAGAGACCGTAAGACGCTATTATGATAATATCTCCCACCGCACCCAGCCTTGCAGCGGCACCGTTTAGTCTTACCTCACCCGAACACCTTGGGGCGGGAATCACATAGGTAGAAAACCTACTGCCCGTATTCACATTGTAGACTTCTATCTTCTCGTAGGGGAGTAGCTGGGCAGTTTCCATAAGGCTAACATCCAAAGATAGGCTACCTTCATAGTGCAGTTCTGTGCCTGTTATTCTTGCCCTGTGTATTTTAGACTTTAGCATAAATCTCTTCATGGGAGTATAAAAATATAAGAAAATTCTTTATTCTTTGCAAGTCTATGCTATAATATAGCCCAAGGAGGAGTTGAAAATGCTACCCAAGGAGCTAATAGATTTTATGAGAAGTGTGGGGGTTTTTCCCATAGTCCTTACCACTACAGACAAAAACGGAGAACTTCACACCACCTTTATAACATGGGTTTATCCCGTTGATGATAAAACCCTTCGGCTTGCCCTCAGTTCCAACGCCAAGAGCGCAAAAAACATGCAGGAAACGGGAAAGGTAGCCATAATGGTCTTTAGTGCAAACACCGCATTAGCCCTCTATGGCAATGCAAAGCTTGTTCTTGAGAGAATAGAAGAAGTGAAGTTTCCTGTTTCTGTGTTTGAAGTTTCCATCCAAAGGGTGGAGGATGTGCTCTTTCCCGGCGGCACCGTTGTGGGAACTATACCTTTTATGCATACGGGCGACCTGCAAAAGGCAGGAGAATTGGACGAGCTTGTCCTATCTGCCTTAAGAGGCTAACCCTTAGAAGAAAAATCCCAAAACAAAGTGTATCCTACTGCGAGATGTGTCTCCAGGCACCTTTTTGGTCTTAAAAGCTAAGTCCAACTTAATGGGGGCAAAGGGGGTGATAAACCTTACTCCCACGCCATAGCCTCCTTTTAGATTTTGAAGTTTTAGCTCGCTGGTTTGGTTAAAACCAAGCCCCGCGTCGTAAAATAGTGCTCCGTAAAGTATATTTTTGTAAAGTGGATAGTTGGCTTCCGCAGAGAGGATTATTTGCCTTTTGGCAGCTATGGGGTCTAAGGTGTTAGGGTCTAAGTGACCTGCATAGCCATATCTGTATCCTCTAACGGTGAAGTCTCCACCTACGAAGAGCCTTTCGTCCAAGGGCACCGTCTTTCCGCCGTAAGGTTCCACAATGCCAAGAACTCCCTTAAAGGCAAGTATTAAGCCCGTATCAAAAAGTGTATCCTTTAGGAAGTTTTGATGGGATAGGTTAATTTTGTTAAACCTCTCTGTTCCTCCCAAAACTGGCACTGCAACCGAGTACCCTATCTCTGTGAGAGAACCCTTTGTGGGAAAGAGATAGTTATCCCTTGTATCCCTTGAAACGCCAAAGATCAACTTCCTAGATTGTCTTTCTCCGGCCTCCTGAAGTATTAGGGATGATGCGCTCGGAGATATGTTTGAGTATTTGACCCTTTGAAGGCTCATACCACCGCTGACCCTCCAAAACTCGCTTATCTCTCTTGATGCTATTAAGTCCAAACCCGTTCTTTCTACCGTGTAGGTTGTGTATTCTACACGCCTATCGTAAACGGAACCGCTAAGGTCTATAGGTAGGTTCAAAAACCATTTTTTGGTGTAAGAAAGGGAGTTGTCTTTTATGTTGCTACCGTAAGATACAGAAATGCCTGCTATGTCTCCCGTGCCCAAGAAGTTCCCCTTTCTAAGGGAGATAAAACCAGACACCTTGGTTACCTGATTGTAGCCCAAGCCTACCGAGAACTGTCCAGTAAATCTCTCTCTTATTCTGGTTTCTAGGTCCAGCTTATTCCCTTCAGCGGGGGAGGGCTCTATGCTTACATCCTCGTAATAACCCAGATTGAAGATCCTCGTTCTTGACCTCTCCAGTTCCCTCTGGTTGAGAAGGTCCCCCTCCTGAACCCTCATCTCCCTTCTTATTACATAGTCTCTTGTTTCATAGTTTCCTCTGACCTCTATCCTTCCAACATAGAAGGGCTCACCCTCAGAGATATTTAAGACCAATTCCTCTTCCTTTTTCTGGACATCCATTTTTT
>DAIUER010000078.1:0-332 GCA_036845005.1 Thermocrinis sp. | reverse complement strand
CCTCTCAATCCACAGAAATACCACGAATACCTATTTGGGCGTATTGATCCCTTATGTTTTAAAAGATGTTCTTTATAACCTCCTCCCTGTAAAATCCTCCCTTGTTCTTTTTAAGAAAATTGCCCACCAGTTCCTTGGACGAAAAGTAGGTGTTTCCCTGTAGCTTCAAAGCCTTCAGTTTATACCTGGGCCCCTCTTGAACCTCTATGAGAACCCTATACCTGTTTTTTTCTTTTTCTACCTTGTATGAAACCTTTGCCTCCAAAAAGCCCTCAGACCTGTAAAATTCTTCGATCTTCTTTATATCCTCCTTGAGTAGTTCTTCTATGAAG
>DAIUER010000077.1:0-3917 GCA_036845005.1 Thermocrinis sp. | reverse complement strand
TCCTTAGGTCAAGATGCACGTCGTTACTCTGTTTGCATATTTAGGCTGAGGTTCTGTTTGGCTGGGTTCTCTTTTTCCCTTTTTGAAGATTACCCGCATACAGAAAATAGCCCCAGAGGGCTACGGTTATAAAGCTGGCGGTCATGTTTGCCCAAGGGTTGGAGTAATCCCTAAAGCTTCTAATAACTCCACCCAAAAGGTCCTGAAGAATGTATCTTCCTACCCTTGTGCCACTGTCTATGGTGGTGAGGATGAAGACCACTTCAAAAAGTATGGCAAAGTGATACCAGAAGGCCAGCAGTGCTTCTCCTGTTATGCGGGCAAAGATGAGGGCTATGCCCAAGGCAAAGGCGGGGGCACCCCCAACCTTTGAGAGGATGGTTGGTTCTTCTATTAGCTGTGCTATCCTCTTTAGCTCCTCCGCGGATATGCTAAAGCCCCAGGAGGAGATAATCTGGGCAGCGGTCTCTTCTGTTTTTCCTATGATGCTTGCAGGACTGTTTATGGCAAAGTATAGCCCTGGCTCCATAGAAACCGCCGAGATGAGTGCCATTATTGCCACAAAGGATTCGCCCAGCATTGAACCATAACCCACAAGCCTAACGTGGCTTTCTTTGTCCAAAAGCTTTGGTGAGGTGCCAGAAGATATCAACGCATGAAAGCCCGAGACCGCACCGCAGGCTATGGTGATCATCAAAAAGGGAAAAAGAGAACCCTGCCAAACGGGACCTATGCCTGTATGTGCATACTGAGTTAAGGCGGGCATCTTGACCTCTGGATTGGCTATAAAAACGCCCAGTCCTATGATGATTATGGTGCCCAGTTTCATAAAGGTGCTTAGGTAATCCCTCGGTGCCAGCAAGAGCCATACGGGCAGAATGGAAGCAAGAAAGCCATAGACCATTAAACCAAGGGCTATTTGAACCTCCGAGAAGGTAAATAGTTTGCTTAGGGTTGGATGGGTTGCCACAAACCTACCCAGCACCAAAGAGAGCATCAAGAGGGAAACACCTATAGCAGTTGCCTGCAGAACCGCCCCCGGTCTGATCTTCCACATATACAGTCCCATGAGCATGGCTATAGGAATGGTGGCAAAGGAGGTAAAAGCAGACCATGGGCTCATGGCGGTAGCCTTGACTACCACCAAAGCAAGAACCGCCAGCAAGATGATAAGGATGGAGTAAATAACCAAGAGTACCACAAACCCACCGAACCTGCCCAAATACTCCCTTGCGATGGCACCCAAGCTTTTACCGCCCATCCGCATGGATATGGTAAGGATGAGCATATCTTGGACTGCACCCGCTATTACTGCACCTATGGGGATCCAGATAACACCCGGTAGATAGCCCATCTGTGCTGCAAGGACAGGACCAACCAAGGGACCAGCACCGGAGATGGACGCAAAGTGATGTCCAAAGAGCACCCACTTTTTGGTGGGCACATAGTCCAAACCGTTGTAAAACCTGTGGGCGGGAGTTGGATTTTGGTCTGAGACTTCAAAAAACTTTGTAGGCTATGTAATAGCTGTAATACCTGTAGCCCAGAATGTAAAGGGAGAGGCCACAGAGCAAAATCCAGCCCGCACTTACGGGCTCCTCTCTGTAGATGGCTAAGACATAAAGGGCAAAGGCAAAGGTTATGGAGAGGACAACAAGGATCAGCCTATCCTTTAAGTTCATAATAATTGAGTTCTAAAGAACTCTATGGTCTTTAGCCACACATCCTTGGCATACTCCTCGTGATAGACCTCAGGTCTTGTGTCGTTAAAGAAAGCGTGATCCACACCCGCATAGATCACAAACTGGGCATTTACCTTGTTTTCGTTGCACCTTTGAATGGCTTCCATCACCTCGGAGAGGGGTATAAAAGCGTCCATGCCCGCATGCACCGCAAGGACTGGTGCCTTTATCTTTGAAAAGTCAATCTCTGCAAGCTTGTATAGACCGTAGTATGGCACAAGGGCTTTAAAGTCCTCCATCCTTGAGCCAAAATACCAAGTGCATGTGCCACCACAGCAGTATCCGGTTGCACCAAACATAAACTCGCCCACCCTTGGCACATAGCCTATGTCTTCCTTTTTAAAGTATTCAAGGGATGCCCTAACCATGTCCTCCGCTTCCCGCAGACGGTTTTGCATAAGGTCCATCATTAGCTTTCCTGCGTCCTCTGGGTTGTCCGCAGTCTTTCCTTTGTAAAGGTCTATGGCGAAGGCGTAAAAGCCCTCCCTGGCGAAGCGGTCGCATACATCCTCTATGTGTTTGACAAGCCCCCACCACTCGTGGAAGACCATAATAAGGGGTGCTTGTTTTTGCAGATTTTCAGGCTCCGCTAAATAGCCAGAAACCTCCACTCCATTTACATTAAAGCTTATCCTTTGACCCATGGCAATCACCTCCTGCCTTTGAATTATAACATCTCAAGGGCGGATTTTAAAACTTCCTTTGCTTGCTCTTGGGTGGGCATTTCCACATAGACCCTGATCAAAGGCTCAGTGCCAGAAGCCCTCAAGAGGAGCCATCCGTCCCCTTCAAACACAAGCTTTAGCCCATCCTTTGTTATGACCTCCTTGACTTTGAACCCACCAATCTGGGAGGGAGGATTTTTTATAAGTTCCTTTAGCTTGTTCTTTTTTTCTTCCTCCGCATGAAGGTCCTGCCGTAGGTAATAGGCACTGCCGTAAGTTTCAAAGACCTCCTCCACTATTTGGGAGAGGCTCCTTCCCTTGGTGGACAGGAGCTCCAAAAGGCTGAGCCCAGAAAAGAGACCATCCCTTTCGGGCAAAAAGTGTATTATTCCATAACCTCCGCTCTCTTCGCCGCCAAAGATGACCTTTTCCCTAAAGAGAACATCGTTTATGTGCTTGAAGCCCACTGGCACCTCCAAGAGCTTAACACCCTCCGTCCTGCATATCCGATCCACCAAATAGCTGGTGGAGACAGTTTTTACCACCACACCGTCCTTTAAGCCTTTGTTCTTCAAAAGGTGCAGCAAAAGAAGGACATATATGAGTTGTGTATTCACAAAATTTCCCTTTTCATCGCAGAGGGCTATGCGGTCTCCGTCGCCGTCGTTGGCTATGCCCACCTTCGCCCCTAAGGCACGCACCTTATCAAAGAGCGGTCCAAGATGCTTCTCTATGGGCTCAGGCGGATGCCCACCAAAGAGGGGGTCCCTCTTTGTCCTTATACCAACCACGCTTAAGGGTGTGTTGAGGAGTGCTTCCGAAAAGAGCCCTGCCGAACTGCCATACATGGCATCGTGCACCAAAAGGTCCTCCTCTTCAAAGAGCCCTAAGTTTATGAGTTCTTGGACCTTTTTAATGTAAGGACCTTTCAGGTCTATAAGCTCGGGCTTTTTCTTGTCTACCTTTACCTCTGGGTGCCCAGTAATTTGTTAAAGAGGGAGGATTTTCCCACATTGGGCTTGCCCACTATTGCCAAATTGACGCCTTTTCTCAAAAACTCTCCCGTTCGGACTGTGGCAAGCAATTCCTCTATTTTGGTTCGACTCCCGCCGGGCTGGCTTTTACTATGAAGCAAAGGGACCCTATCGTAGCCATAGCTACCCCCTATGGAGAAAGTGCCATTGGCGTCGTAAGGCTAAGTGGTCTGGGCGTTTTGGAATAGGTCTTGCCCTTTGTGGAGCTATAAGGTAAGCTAAAGCCTAGGTATGCCGATTTTGTGAAGGTCCTTGCCGCGGAGGGAAATCCTATAGACGAGGGCATAATGATCTATTACCAGTCTCCCAAAAGCTACACCGGTGAGGATATGGTGGAGTTGTTTTTGCACGGAAACCCTCTGATATTAAAAAAGGTGGTGGAGCTTTTTCTTCAAAACGGTGTGAGGATGGCGGAGCGGGGTGAATTTACCAAAAGGGCATTTTTGAACGGAAAGATGGACCTACATCATGCGGAG
>DAIUER010000076.1:0-3925 GCA_036845005.1 Thermocrinis sp. | reverse complement strand
GAAAAAGCCCTTAGCACTGTGCATGGTGGATAGCGTCATGTAATCCACATAGGTGGCGTAGATCATGGCAAGGAATATATCTACAAAAAGGTAGCCCCTTACCTTTATACCAAAATCAAGGAGCTTTTCCTGGACCTGTTTGTAGATCTGTTCAAACTCCTCGTAAGTCTCTCCGTACATGTGCCTCTTTGGGGGCTCCTCCTTGAGGAAGACCACCGCCCCGCTTTCGCTTTCGGGGTCCCATATCCAGCTGGTCCACAGCACGTAATCCTCTGGAAATGTAAAGTGCAAAAGCTCAGACGCCAAGTCCCTTGCGGACTTCCTATCCACACCCTTTATGGACTTTACAAAATTTTCCACCCTTTCTTCCCAGCTGTTAGCCTTTCCATAAAGCAGGTCGCTTATAGCCCTTTTTAGATTTTCCACGCCCGTCTCTTCTATGAGCCTTTGTCTCTTTCTCCTTACGGAGAAGACCTTTTCCAAAATGCTGTCCAGTTCCTCCTTGCTCAAAGAGGCGAGCCTTTCCTTGCTCAGGCTCTTTTGGAAAAGGAGGGACTTGGCGAGGAGGTCCTTGTAGAACTCCTGGGCAAACTCCTCGCCCTCTCCGAGGATCTTTATGAGGTAATCCCTAACCAAAAAGTCGTCTAAGACTGCGAGCTTCTTCATACCGTCACCTTTGCACCCACAAAGGATGCAGCCTCCGCACCGGCCGCTTCACCTTCAGAGAGGGAGGACTCTATGTCTATGGGTCCCTTGCAGGCACCTGCTATGAATATGCCGGGTTTGTTGGAGATGATGTTAGAGCCGGACTCTTCGGAGGGAACCAAGAACTTGCTGTCTGGGTCCTGGGCAAGTCCCAGTATTTTAGCTACCTTCTTTGTGCCCGCGGATGGTTCCATTCCAAGCACAAGGACCACCAGATCCATGGGCACCTCGGAAGGTCTTTGGACGATGGTGTCTTCGTGCTTTACCCTTAGCCTGCCGTCTGCGGGGCTGTAGGTTATCTCCGCTATCCTACCCCTCACATACCTTACGCCATACTGCTCTTGGGGTGCCCAGTAGAAGGGATACTCCCAAGTTCCGTAGGTCCTAACATCCATGTAATAGCAGAAAACATCCACATCGGGGTAATGCTGTCTTATTTCCATACCTTGCAGACCAGACAGGGCACAGCCATACCTACAGCAGTGCACATTGGTTACACCCAGCTGTCTGTCCCGAGAACCCACACAGAAGACAAAGGCTACCCTCTTGGGCAGTTGTCCGTTGGAAGGTCTGTAAAGCCTTCCTTCCTTGGAGAACATCTGCTCAAGCTCTAAGTTGGTGATCACGTCCGGATACAGCCCATAGCCTAACTCTCCCTTTCTCCTTGGGTCAAAGTGCTCATAGCCCGTGGCAACCACTATGGCACCCACCTCGTGAGTTTCACCGTTGGATAGGGTGACCTTGTAGCTTCCGGGCTCTCCTTCACAGGCGGAAAGCTCCGTCTTTAGTTTGACCTGCACGTTGGGGTTGCTTTCCACCTCCTTGATGTAAGGACCGATCACCTGCTCTGGCTTTAGCTTTCTGGGTATGAGTGTGTGATAGTGGTTCAGGATGGGGTTTCCACCCAGCCTGTCCTCCTTTTCCAGCAGGATAGTTGGGATGCCAAGCCTTCCAAGGATCCTTGCCGCTCCCAAACCGGCAGGTCCTCCACCAATTACCAGCACGCTCTTTGCCATAACAAAACCTCCTAACAAAGTATTTATCAAAGGGGGCAAAGCCCCCAAAAAAGCTTAGGACTTAAACAGTGGCATATTGGCAGTGGCGGATGCCTTGGGCTTTCCTGTGGAGGTTCTGCTGTAGGGTTCATAGAGGTCATATTCCTTGAAGAATTCCATCAGCTCGTCATACTTGCCAGCCTTTTCAAGCTCGGAGATGTATTTAACGGTGTCTTCCCATTCCTTCTTGAGTTCTCTCCAGTTGGTGATGCCCATCTTCTCAAGAAGTGGTTCGTAGTGGGAGCAGTTCCAGTAAAGCTGGATCACCTTGAAGGGATGGGCTCCACAGGCAAGGGCAGCGAACATCACATCGGACATAACCGCCACAGGATGGTACATGCCGTGTGCCTTTCCGATCCACTGGTTCTTTTCAAAGGTGGTGGTGCATCCCGTGTCGTGGGTAACGATCAGGTCTGCCTTTACTTCCTCTGCGATCACCTTAAGCTTCCTTTGGATCGCCATAGACCTGGTGAATTCCCTTTCGGTTAGAATGTGTCTAAAGCCAAAGCCACAGCAGTCATACCATGTGGAGTAATCCACCACCTGGGCACCCAGTGCCTTTACCACTGCGGTGGATGCGGCCGGCCTTTGTCCGTTATAAACCTCTGGGTCGTAGGGGTAATCGTCAGCGATCATCTTGTAGGTATGGCAGGCGTTGTGTATGGCAACCCTAACATTGGAGACATCTATACCCTTTACCTTGCCTTCCTTTTCGTAAAGCTCTTTAATCTTGTATCTCATAGCATGGACCCACTCGGAGTAATGAACCACCTCTTGGGGTATAACGATCCTTCCGTCCTCTGTTAGTCTTCCAAGCTTTTTGAGGATGGGCTTTACCGCATCCCTGAGCTCTTTGTTCATTATGAGCTGTTCCCTGGTTTCTTTGTATGAGCCAAAGGATGTTCCGCAGTGAATGAGAGGATAGTATCCAGTCTTCCAAGCTTGGTGCATGTTCCTGAGCCAAACTGCCGCCAAAGCTACGGGGTTGGAAGTCCCGGAACCGTGATAGTTCCACGCAGTGCAGGAAGTTTGGTGGGGCTCGTTAAGATAATCAAGTCCAAACTTGTTCATAAACCAAAACACTGAGGCGGGATATCCGGGTATGTTTCCGCACTGTCCGCAGGATTTGTGGTGCCAAAGCTTGTTGGTGGGAATGAGCTTGATCCTTCCAGTTCTAGTAAAGACCGCTATGGGTTGATGTTCCTCGGTGATCCTGTGGATGAGGATCTCGCCCTTAGCCTCAAGCTCTTCCATCATTTCAAAAATGTGGTCGTAGTGGGCGTCATACTCCTTCACTGGGAAGGGTGGCTCTTCGGGGTATCTGAGAACACCCCCGTGGCTAACATAGCCCCATTTAGACTCTAACTTGGCATGCGCCATGATAACACCTCCTTAAGTTTTTTTCGGGCTTCAAACCCTTTTGTAAGCTCACTCTTCCTCTTCATAGAGCTCTTGATACCTCTCTTCGTTCTCCTCCACAATGTCCATTATGACATTGTAAAGGTTTGGGTCTAACTTCTCCAACATTTCAAAGATGCCCGTCTCTCTCCATATGGTGTACATTTCTATGGCAGTTTCCAAGGATACTTCCCAAGCGGTCTTCACAGATTTACCCACATCAAAGGGAATGGCAAGCCTCTTTGCCCTGAGGTTTTCCATGTTGTCCGCCATCTTGGGACCCCAGTCGGGGAAGAAGTCGGGCTGTAGCATGTCTGCGGATAGCTGGTTTCCGGTGGTCATAACCTTTAGCAGAACCCTTCCGTAAGGTTTTAGAAGGTCCTTTGTTGCCTCAAAGGCATTGCGAACCGCAACTTCTCTCATTATCGCCACAAGCCCACCGGGATTATTCACAAATGGGCATCTGATCCAACAGGTAAAACATTGGGAGCACGCCCAGATGTATTCGTGCATCATATCATAGAGGACCTCCACATCTTCCTCCAAGAACCTCTGGACGATCTCTCGGGGGGAATAGTCAAAGAACCTGTTGGATGGGCAAGACGCAGTGCAAACACCACAGTTCAGACAGCCAAAGATGTATTCCTTAAACCTAAAGTCCGATTTTACCTCCTCCACGATCCTGACCTTTTCCTCCCGGGGGATCATCTTGGTCTTTTCAGAGAGTGGCTGGTTGTATCCATAAATTTGTCCATCATTGGTATTAA
>DAIUER010000075.1:0-4025 GCA_036845005.1 Thermocrinis sp. | reverse complement strand
AGGGTTCTTTGTCAAAAGGTTTTTCCAGCTTTTCTGAATTTCTCACCCGAGGTATCTTTAGAATATAAGAATATACTAATATATGATTAAAATCATCAAAGGAGGTGTTGCCATGAAGAGAGGTTTGTTAGTTGCGGGTGCTTTGCTTGGCTTTGTAGCGGTGGGTTTTTCTTACGATGCAGAACTTGCCAAAAAGATGGACGCCATGTTCTCCCAGATGACGCCGGAAGTATTAAAGCAAAGACCTTGTCAGATTGACTCAAACCAGCTCTTTGAAATGATCAAGAAAAAGGAGGACTTTGTAATCCTTGATGTTAGAACTTCGCAGGAGCAAAGCATCACAGGAATTACTTGGAAGAACACACTAAATATTCCCATGCATGAGGTTTTTAAACCAGAAAACCTAAACAAACTACCTAAAGACAAGAAAATAGTGGTAATATGCCACTCTGGAGACAGGGCAGCAGCAGTAGTCACTGGCTTGAGGGCTGTGGGTTTTAACAATGCATACCAGTTCAAAGGTGGAATAAAAGAGCTTGCGGACGCGGTCGGAAGGAAGGTGGTAGATGTTGTGAAATAAATTCTTTGGGCAGGGCTCTTGCCCTGCCTTTATTCAAGCCTAAAATTAATTGGTAGTTTGACCACTACGCTAACCGGAGGTTTGGGAAAATCTTTGTAGCTTCTCCTTATTGCGTCCAAAGCCTCTTTGTCTAAAACTTCATATCCACAGCTTTTTAGGACCTTCAAGTCTCTTATATCTCCGTTTGGTTCCAAAACAAAACCGATAAGAACTCTTCCCTCCCATCCCATCCTTCTGACTATGGGTGGATAGTTTATACGCCTTTGGACTATGTTTGATATGACCGAGAGCCTTTCCGTGAGGAAGCTCTCCTCTAAGGCTACCCTTCTACTTTCGTCTGTAAGTGAGGATGTGGGTCTTGAAGGACTCTCCACGCTTTTGTTAGTTTGAGCCTGAAGATCTTTCCCTTCTCTCTCTTGACTTGCGGGCTTTTGGGAAATTTCTTTGGTTTGGAGAGAACTTTCTCCCTGCCCTGGGTGTTCTGCGGTTTGTCCCCTTGTCTCTTCTTTTGGCTGTGGGGCAGTTTGAACCTGAGAGGTTTGAACTTCTCTAATTTCTACCTCTGAAGGCTTTGGTGGGCTTTGGACTTGGATTAACCTTTCTTCCTGCTTTGTTTGTTTTGCGGTTGAGCTTTTTATTTCCTCCTTCAAAGGGGGAATGGTTGCCTGTGGGACTGGCTGGGTCTGAGGCGGTCTTGCGGACAAGGGTTGGGCTTTTTGGGAAAGGTCTGCGGAGGGTTGTCTTTGCACATTTTCAAGGGATAGGTCTATTTCAATAAGCCTTTCTTCGGAGGGAACGAGCCTTTGGGTTAGAAGGAAAAAGCCAAAGAGTAAAAGTGAGTGGATCAAAAAGGACAGGCTGTATGCTTTGAAAATTTCCCTCATCTATTGACCTCTGTTTTTATGGAAACCTTTTTAAAGCCAAGCCTTTTGAGAAGGTCCAAAACATCCACCAAGCTCTGAACCTTTGCCCTTCTGTCTGCCATCACCTGCACTTGGCTGTCCCTCTGATATTTTTCAAGTTCCCTTTCAAGTTCCGAGAGGGAGACCATCCTGTTTTCAAAAAATATCTTCCCTTCTTGAGTTATGGTTATAAAAAGTCCCTTTAGATTTTCCTCGTGGCTCGCCTTTGCTTGGGGTAGCTGGACGGGGATGCTTCCTTGCACCACAAAGGTGGCGGTGATTAGCACAATGGTAAGTAGCACGAGCATTATATCCACCAAAGGGATCACATTTATGGAACTGAATTCCTTATCTTCCATTCTTTACCTCCCACAAGAGCAAGAGGTTTTTTACCTTTTTTAAGAGTAGATTGTAGAGAACCGAGGAAGGAATAGCCACCAACAGACCCACTGCGGTAGCCTTGAGGGCTAACGCCAAGCCCACCATTACCTTTTTTGTATCCACAAAGCCCTCCTGCCCTATGGTGTAAAAGGTCAGCATTATGCCAAGAACTGTGCCCAAGAGCCCTATGTAGGGTGCGTTGGACGCAACGGACGCTATAAAGGTCAAACCCTTTGTTAGCTCTATTTCTAACTCCTGCTTGGTCTTGAACCTTTCCACTTCAACCTTCCTGTAAAAACTCCATCGCTCAAGGGCTATGGCTATGGCAAAAAAGCTCAGCAGTAAGAGTAGCCCTATGATGCCGTACTCAACGAGCTCTTTTAGAAGGTTCATGGGTTAATTATAACTCATCTTGACTTGAAATTTGTGTTATAATCCACACAAATTTAACATCAGGAGGTAAAGGTATGAAAAGGGTGGTCTATCCGTTGCTTTTGCTTGGGGCGGTCTCTTTCGGTGAAGATGTGGAACTCAAGGAGGTGAGCGTAACTGCCACAAGGACTGAGAGAAAGACAGAGGACGTGCCGGCAAGCGTAAGCGTGATAGGAAAAGAGAAGATCCAAGACAAACCCATGCTGAACCTCTACGATGCACTGCAGGGAGTGCCTGGTGTAAATATTACCTCAAGAAATCAAGGCTACGACGCAAGGTTGATAATAAGGGGTGGGGGATTAAAGGCACCCTTTGGCGTAAGGGAGATCATGATATTGCTTAACGGCGTCCCTATCACCAACCCGGACAGCCTTACAAGGCTTGACTTTGTGGATACATCCCTCATTGAAAGGGTGGAGGTGGTAAAGGGTCCCAATTCAACCCTCTGGGGTGTGAACGCATCCGGAGGCGTTATAAATGTGATAACAAAAAGTCCCTTTGAAAGGAAAGGGGGCTTTATAAAGCTGGGCTTTGGAGACTACAACACACAGAATCACAGCCTTTATTACTCCACACCCATTGGGAAGGGTTTTTACCTGGGCTTTAACGCAAGCAGGAGGCAAACCGACAACTCTTGGAGAACTTGGAACAAATTTTGGACAAACCAGATAATCCTTCAACCTTCCTATATGTTTGAAAATGGAGACACTTGGGAAAACTATGTTAGCTACACAAAGGCAAGCCTACAGTTGCCCGGAAGTTTGGTAGTTAGAACCAGTCCACCGCCAGTAGACCAGTGGTCTGAGTTTTTACGCACTGGGAAGGTTCCAAGAACCGCAGACCCATGGAAGCATAATGGAAGATACTCGGAGATATTCTTCTTCAGTTCAAAGCTTACAAAGAGCTTTGGGAATTGGGAGCTTATTCCTTTGGTATATCTCAACCACTGGCAACACTACCACCCTGTAACTGGTAGGATAAACGACGCGGACACATGGGTCTATGGGACAGACTTTCAGGCTAACTACAAACACAGCCTTGGCATATTAACCACAGGCTTTACCATAAGGCACGACGAACAAAAAACGAATTTCTTCAGATACAGGGATGTTCAACAACAAATAATAGGCGGACTACCGAGGATCGTAAGCACCCTTTCGGATAACAAGGGAGACCTTTTGGAAAGGCAAAGTCAAAAAACCACCTTGGCGGGTGTGTTTCTTCAGCAGTCTTTCCAAAGGGAAAGGTGGATCTTGGATGTGGGTGCAAGGATTGATAGGGTGAATTTTGACATAAGCGGATACAAGTGGGGAGATTACAGCTTTAGTGTGGGCAATTACTTGACTTGTCCAGACCCACGCATAGAAAACTGCTTTGCCTACTCAAGGGAAAGAACTTACACCGTCTTTAGCCCAAGGGTTGGAGTTCTTTACAAGCTAACACCCATATTTAACATCTACGGAAACATCTCCACAGGAGCTAACACGCCCACCAGCGGAGAGCTTTCTTCAAACCCAAACCTAAACCTTGCAAAGGTTATAAACTACGAGGTGGGCTTAAAGGCAAGGCAGAGGAAGTTTTCCTTTGACACTGCCCTTTATCTTATGGATGTTAAGGATGAAGTGGTTAGGGTAATTCAACCCGGTGGAAACAATATATTTACCAACGCAGGAAAGACGCAGAAGAAGGGCTTTGAATTTGCTGGAACTTATCAACTGATAGAAGGTTTA
>DAIUER010000074.1:0-4180 GCA_036845005.1 Thermocrinis sp. | reverse complement strand
TCACATAAAGGTCTATTTCATCTCCAAAGTAATCCATAGCCTCTTTTACATCCCTTGCGGGGGGCATACCCTCAGGGTTTGCACTGGGTGCTACCAGAGGTCCGCCGAACTTTTTCATAAGCTTTGTTATAAAGGTGCCCTGGATTGGAACCCGCAGTGCAAGGCTTTTTCTCCAACGGGTCAGGTAGGTGGGTATGGTTGTTCTCTTTTGGAAGATAACCGTTATACCCAAGCTAAGGAGCGGAAAGCCAAGCCTTGGCATGCGTATGTCAAAGTTCAGGGCATCCTCCACATCAGGAATTAGCACTATAAAGGGTCTGCCGGAGGGTCTTCTCAACTCGTAAAGCCTTTCCACCGCCTTTCTGTTGCCCGCATCCGCCAAAAGCCCGTAGATGGTATCGGTGGGAGCACAGACAATGCCACCTTCCTTTAATACCTGGACTACTTTGTCTATCTCCTTTGTGCTTACTACTTGCATACGGATATTATAAGCTTTAATATTTTCCCTTATGAAGTTCTACATAAAGACCTTTGGCTGTCAGATGAACTTTAACGACTCAGAGAGGATAAAGGGTATTTTAAAGAGTCTTGGCTACGAGCAGGCACAGGACTACGAAGAGGCAGACATCATCCTTTTGAACACCTGCACCATCCGAGAAAAGCCTGACCAAAAGGTTTATTCTCACTTGGGAGAATACAGGAAGGTAAAGGAAAAGAACCCCAAGGCTATTATAGGCGTGTGTGGATGCTTAGCCCAACGGATGGGTGCGGAGCTTGTCAATAAGGCACCGGTGATAGACCTGATGTTCTCTTCTTTTAACATCCATCAACTGCCCCAACTTATCCAGCAAGCACAGGCGGGCTACAAAGCCATAGCCATCCTGGAGGAACCTCCAGAGGATGAGGACAAACTTTGGGAGTATCCAACCGTCAGAGACAACCAATACTGCGCCTATGTAACGGTTATGAAAGGGTGCGACAAAAATTGCACTTATTGCGTGGTGCCAAAGACCCGCGGAAGACAAAGATCAAGGAGCCTACAGAGCATTCTCTCCGAAGTCAAAGCCCTGGTGGAGGATGGAGTAAAAGAAATCCATCTACTGGGGCAGAATGTAACTGCATGGGGACAAGACATTGGCTTGCACTTTGCAGACCTTCTTTACGAAGTTGCCCAAGTGGAAGGCGTCCAAAGGATAAGGTTTACAACAGGACATCCCAAAGATATGGACGAGAGGATCGCCAAGGCGATGGGAGAAATTCCAACCGTTTGCCCCCATGTGCATCTTCCCTTCCAAGCTGGCTCCAATAGGATCTTAGCCCTAATGGACAGAGGCTACACAAAGGAGGAGTATTTGGAAAAAATCCAAATGCTGAGGGAGTATAAAAAGGGTATAACCTTCTCCACAGACGTTATCGTGGGCTTTCCCACCGAGACGGAGGAGGACTTTGAGCACACCCTTGACCTTTTGGAAAAGGTGCGTTTTGAGCAGGTCTTTTCCTTTAAGTTCTCTCCAAGACCGGACACGCCCGCCTACTCTATGGAAGGACAGGTGCCGGACGATGTAAAAACCCAAAGAATGACAAGGCTGTTGAACCTGCAAAAGAAAATACTATCTGAGGTTGCTAAAGAATACGAGGGCACTCTTCAGGAGGTGCTTTTGGAAAGCTACGAGGACGGAAAGTTGGTTGGCAGGACCCTAACTAACAGGTGGGCTACCCTTCAAGGTCCGGAGGAACTCTTAGGCAAAACTGTCCTGGTAAAGGTTGAAAAGGCAAACCCCTACAGTTTGGAATGCTCCTTGGTTTCAGTCCTTTCTTAGGATTTCTACCACGCTTAGCTTGCTTGCCCTATAAGAGGGGGCAAGGCTAGCCATTAGGGATATAAAGAGGGCTACAAAAAAGGTAATCGCCAAATCTGTGGGTTCTATGGCACAGGGAATATGGTCCATCAAATACACATCCGCGGGCACCCTTATTAGCTTGTACTGATTTATGAGAAACTGCCCTACCAAAGCTAAAGTTATACCAAAGAGGGCACCACCCAAGCCTAAGATAATACCCTGAAATAGAAACGTCAGCATAATATCCTTTCTCTTAAAGCCGTAAGTTCTCAAGACCGCTATATCCCTTACCTTGTCCCTTACCTTTAGAAAGAGCAGGCTTGTGATGTTAAAGGAGGACAGGGCGGTCATAAGCAAAAGCACAAAAAATATGGCAACCTTTTCCAACTGCAGGGCGTTAAAGAGCTGTTGGTTCAGGTCTATCCAAGAACGCACAATGGCAGAAAAGCCAAAGATCTTCTCCACTTTCTTTTTTACCTCCTGGGCTTGGTATGGATCCTTTAGGTATATTTCATAGCCCTTCATCTGCCAGCTGTCTCCAAAGAACTTTTCCGCCTCTTCTACTGGCATTGCTACCGTAAAATAGTCCTGATGCATGGCACCCGTCTTTATGAACTCAATCACTTTAAACTGCCCCACCTTTGGCACAAAGCCCAAGGGAGTTCTAGCACCAAGGGGAGAGATTAAGACGACCTCCTGACCCTTTTCTATACCAAGAATGTCCGCAAGCCCCTCTCCTACAAGAACGCCATTTCCCTTTAAATCCCTCAACCCTTTAACACTGACCGCATGCACCCTCCCCTCCTTTGAAATCGCTCCACTGTATAGGACCACATACTCCACCTTTTTTATCTCGGGCAGTTTTCTAAGCTCATCCTCTTTTACTACAAAATCATCGTTGAGGAGGCTAACTATAATATGGGGCGTAGTAGACAAAATCTTCTCCTTGAGAGCCTTCTGAAAACCCGAGAAGGCACCCATCGTAAGAAGCACTGCGCTTACACTTAGGGATATTCCCACAAAAGCTATCAGGGATATTACAAGAGTAGAACCTCTGACGCTTAAAAGATACCTAAGAGATAGCTTGATCAAAAGGTTCATTGGCTGTATCCATATGCAAAAATTATAAGCCAGCTGTCATGTAATACACACGATGGGCTACTCATTGTTAAACTACCTAAGCTTGATCACCATAGGCATAAGCGGTCTTTCCATATTGGCTGGGCTGTTCTTCATCAAAAAGGGCAAGAGAGAAATCCACAGATTTTTCATGATCAACGCCTCCATCTTTGCTTTGGTATTTGTCTTGCTCTATGTGCTGAAAAGCATCCTTTATCCTCCACAGTCTTACACGGGACCCTACAGAGGGCTCTTTCTCTTTATCCTTTGGACGCATACCATTTTAGCCATAGTGAATTTCCCCCTTGCGGTTATTACCATAAGGTATGCCTTTAAAAACATGTTTGAAAAGCACATAAAAATCGCACCAATAACCGCCTTTGTTTGGCTTTATGTTGTCATAACAGGTTGGATCATATACTTCTTCATGCAGTGGCTCAATAAGAACGCCTAAGCTCCGAAACCTTGTTCAAGACCTTCCTCACATAATCCCAGTTGTCCGCCTTTAAACCGTTGTAGGCTTTGATTGCCATAACCCAGTTGCCAAACTTTTTGTAATTCTCATAAAGGATCCTTGCACCAACCTCTATGTTTAACTCTGGGGCGTAAAGCTGTTCTGGGTCTGTGATCCCATACTCCTTCATCAAACTTAAGTTATGCTGGTAATTGACTTGCATCAGTCCCCTGTCCTCGGTGCCATCCTTATTCTTGTTGTAAGCCCCTGGGTTAAACCCGCTCTCCACGCTTATTATAGCCATGAGTATTTCCTTGGGTATCCCGTACCTTAATGAAGCCTTTTCCACCAAGGCGGGAATGTTCGGTGTGTTTTTGCCAGAGGATACCTCCTCCAAAACCTTTTCAAAGCTTTCCCTTTCCCTTTGTATATGCCCCGCCCTTGTGGTCTTTAAGGGTAGATCACCCCACTCTATTCTCATGAGCCTTTCCCTTACAATCACTGCAAATGCCAAATATTTCAAGGCGGTGATTTATGGGCGTAAAGTCGTATTCTTCACAAACTTTTTCCTGCAGTTGTTCTATTTCCTCCTTGTTGAACTCTATGATCTTGCCGCATTCAACGCATATTAGGTGCTCGTGATGTTGCTTTCCTACCACAAACTCATAGATTGTTCTGTTGTTTAGCTTTATAACCTCCCTTATAGCCCCAAAGTCCTGCAGTAATCGGACAGTCCTGTATATGGTGGACCGTGATGCCACGTTTT
>DAIUER010000073.1:0-4401 GCA_036845005.1 Thermocrinis sp. | reverse complement strand
TACCAGTACCTTTCCTCCTTCCACGGGTCCCCTCTCATGTGGTAGCCCCTCTGTTCCCAAAAGCCCGGGACATCCTCCTTTAATATCTCAAGCCCCCACACATACTTGGCACTCTTCCAAGCGTAGAGCTTGGGAACCACGAGCCTTAGAGGGTAGCCATGCCTTTTGGGAATTATTTGTCCCATCATCTTGTAAGCTAAGATGCTGTCTTCCTCAAAGAGATATTCCAAGGGTAGGTTGGTGGTGTAGCCCTCTAAACAATGCACCAAGACAAAGCGCGCGCTATCCTTTGGCTTTACCCTTTTTAGGATTTCAAGGGTCTGAACGCCTTCCCATAGGATCTCCTTAACACTCCACCGTGTAACACAGTGAAAGTCTGCCACCAGCTCCACCGAGGGCAGAGAAAGGAGCTCCTCGTAGGTTAACTCCAAAGGTTCCTCCACCTCACCCCAGACCTTGAACCTGTATGACCTCATATCCCAGTCGGGAATATCATCCACCATGTCGTAGACTATGGGTGCGGAGATCCACCTTTGCCCAGGCGGTAGCCGGTCTTCCCTGAGGTTTATATCGCTAACAATTCTTTTCTTCATGGCAGAATAAATTTTAAAAGGTGGAAACCTGTCCCAAGTGCGGAAGGCTTTTAGAGGTTATTGAATGCTGTGGTGGTGGCATTTTTTTGTGCACCGAGTGTAATGAATACTTCTACCCGGGAGAACTCATAAGCCCTCAAAGTCATTCTGAGGAGGTTTCAAAAGAAGCTCCCAGGCTACCTTTAGAGGCTCTTCCCCCTCCACCACCACACGATAAACCGCCCAAGAGATAGGTGCGTATAGGTTGAGTTTTTCTGAAATCTCCTTTACCGCCTTTACCGTCTCTTTGCCCTCCACCACCTGTCCTATTTTTTCCTGTGCCTGTTCAAGGCTTAGCCCTTGCCCCAGCAAAAAGCCAAAGGTTCTGTTTCTTGACTTGGAGGAGGTGGAGGTTAAAACCAAGTCTCCCAAGCCAGAAAGTCCGTAAAAAGTTTGCACCTTTCCACCCAAAGCGGTGCCCAACCTAACCATCTCCACAAGCCCCCGGGTGATAAGACCAGCCCTTGCGTTGTCTCCAAAGCCGAGCCCGTCAGATATACCGCAGGCTATGGCGATCACATTCTTTAACGCCCCCCCAAGCTCCACACCCACTATGTCCTCCGAAAAATAAACCCTAAAGAGCTCCGAGGAAAAGAGCTCCCTCACCTCCCTCAAAAGTGCCACATCCTCCCCCGCCAACACCACCGCACAGGGAAGTCCCTTTGCAGTTTCCTCCGCAAAGGAGGGACCAGAAAGGGCAAGAACTTTACAATCTGGGAAAAGTTCCTTTAAAACCTCAGAAACCCTTTTGTTGGTGCCCACCTCCAAACCCTTTGACGCAGATATAAAGACCTTTCCCTTTATGCTTTTCCCTTCAAGCACCTTTCTTATAACCTGCACGGGCAAAGCTATAAGTATGCACTGGGAAAAGTCTAATGCTTCCTCCAAATGGGTGGTAGCCAAGGGCTTTTTTTCAAAGTCTATACCCCAATAAGGGTCCCTTCCTTCCTTGAGGGCTTCCACCACGGACGGATTTCTGTCAAAGAGCATAACCTCATTGCCCTTCCGAGATAGAACGAGCCCTAAGGCACAGCCCCACCTTCCCGCTCCCAAGATGGCAACCTTACCCATGGGCAAAATCCAAAAGATGTAGTCTTTTTGGTCTTGTAAGGTCTATTTGATAGACCACCTTTCCCTTCAGCCTTTCTGAGCCTATGAGCTTTCTGTTTAGGTCTTTGTCCCAAGAGATAAAGCTAAAGCCAGAGGGAGTTTTAAGCTCAAGCCTGTTTTCGTCGTAATTTCTTGGCATCATCTCGCACTCGCACATAAAGGTAGGCGAAGGGAAGCCTTCCCCAAAGGGTTCTAAGCTGTGTAGCTTCTTTACAAGCTCGGGAGTGATCTTTTCCAAGGAGAGGGGCGCATCTATCTCAAGGATCGTGGAAGAGGGCTCCATATCCTTTAGGCTCTCCTCCACCAGGTCCATAAACAGCCCTAACTTTTCCTTTTCCATGCTCAAGCCCATGGCGTAAGAGTGTCCTCCCCACCGCAGGTAAAGGTGGGAAAACTGACTTAGCAGTGAATACACATCTATGCCGTTGGCACTTCTTACGGAACCTATTGCTTGATCACCCACCGCAAAGACCGCAGTGGGCTTTTGAAACTCTGCAGAGAGCCTACCAGCCACAAGCCCCGCCACACCGCCCGCCCAACTATCAAGCACCACCACCAAAAACTTCCTGTCCTTCTGAGAGAAGGCTTGCTTTAGGGCAAGCTCGTATGCCCTTTCACTTATGAGCCTTCTCCTTTGGTTTATCTCCTCTATCTTGTTGGCAAAGGACCTTGCCCTGTCTGGATCCTCCGTCAGGAACAGCTTTAGGGCTATGGAGGGTCTTGAGACCCTGCCGGGTGCGTTTATCCTTGGCACCAAAGAAAAGGTTATATCCCTTGAGGTTATGGTTCCGTTGAGTCCCAACCTTTCCAAAAGGGCTTTTATTCCGTAAGCCCTTATCTGACCCTTTTGCACATACTCCAAACACTTTATGCCGTAGGAAACTATTATTCGGTTTGTTAGGTTCAGGGGCATAAAGTCTGCCAAGGTGCCTATGGCAGGTAGGTAAAGGTCCAGCCTTGGGTCGTAATCCACGTTTAACTCTCTGGTAAGAAGGGCTATAAGGTAAAAAACCAAGCCCACGGAGGATAGCTCTTTAAGTTCCTTGGGTAAATCCTGAGAGAGCTTTGGGTTCAGCAGTATGGCGGGAGGGAGCTCCTCTCCCACGTTGTGATGGTCTATTACCACTGCATCCCTTTTGAACTCTCTGAGCTCCTCTATTGCGGTAGTGCCGTTGTCTATGGTTATCAAAAGGTCTGCGTAGTGGGAGAGTTTATCAACGAGCCTTTTGTTTAGACCGTAGCCCGATTGCCTGCTGGGAAGTAGTGGAACCACCGATATGGGAAAGTTCTTCAAAAATCTATAGAGCAGTGCGGTGCCAGTGATCCCATCCACATCGTAATCTCCAAAGAGCACAATCCTTTCTCTTCTATCTATCGCCTTCTTTATTCTTTCCACCGCCAGTTCTATGTTTGGTATGCGGTGAGGTGGAAGGAGTCTCTTGAGCCGAAGGTCCAAGATGGACTGATCCTGTCCTCTGTTGGCAAGGATTTGGGCAACGACCTCCCCCAGTTCAGAGACAGCATCCTCCTCTGGCTTTATGATCTCACTTAAAAGAACCCACTCTTTACCCGACAACCCTTTCATTCAAAAATTCCTCCGCCCACCTGCCAATGCTTCCCGCTCCCATAAAGACCAGCACGCAGTCCCTTAAGTTCTCCTCCAGATAGGAAAACACCTCCTCTTTGGTGGGTAAATAAATGGCCCCGCTTTTCTGAGCCAAGTCCTCCGCCCTTACGCCCCAAAGGTTTTCCTCTCCAGCGGAGTATATGTCCGTTAGGATGCAGCGGTCTGCGGATTTTAAAACCTCCGCAAACTCATTAAAGAGATAGTAGGTCCTTGAGTATCTGTGCGGTTGAAAGACGAGGACTACTTCCTTTTGAGGATAAAGCTCCCTTAGGCTACTCAGCACAGCCCTTATTTCCGTAGGATGGTGTCCGTAATCGTCATAGACCAAACAACCCTTTATTTCACCCTTCAGCTCCAGCCTTCTCTCCGCATTTTTAAAGCCCTCCAGTGCCTCAAAGATCACCTTTGGTGGAATATCCATCTCCAAGCATACGCTTATGCAAGCTAAGGCATTATAAACATTGTGCCTGCCCGGAACTCCAAGCATTACCCTGCCCAAGGGTTTATCCTTGTGTAGCACCTCCAAAGTTTTTATGTCCTTTCCCACAAGGGCGCACGCTTCGGGAATGTTTGGGGTGATTATAGTTGCCAGAGGAATAAGGAGTCCTTTTAGGGCAACCTCGTCGGAGCTCTTTAAAAGTGGGTCTCCGGACTTGGCTCGCATCACTGGGTCCACCACCAGATTTTCAAGTTTAAAATCTTTCACTGCCCTTGCTACCGCCTCTATGATGCCCGCATGGGAGAGCATGCCCGTTTTTACCGCATCCACTCCTATGTCTTCAACCACCACCTTTATTTGGTTATAGACCACCTCCGGGGGCACATCCACCACTCCAAAAACTCCTACTGTATTCTGAACTGTGATGGAGGTTACCGCGGTCATTCCATAAACGCCAAGGGTGGTAAAGGTCTTTAGGTCCGCCTGAAGCCCAGCACCGCAACCACTGTCCGAACCCGCTATGGTCAAAGCACTTGGAATTTTCATAGCCTACGATTATAATCCACGAGTTTCTATAAAATATTAGCACCAAG
>DAIUER010000072.1:0-4453 GCA_036845005.1 Thermocrinis sp. | reverse complement strand
TCTTAGTCTGCTTGGAAAAGTTTAACACAAGCTTTTTAGACCGCTTGACTTTTTTTAAAGGGTGTGATAATAATAATACAAACACCATAAGTAAGGAGGTTTGATTATGGACCTGGAGAGTAGAATTAAGGAAATAATCGCAGACCAGCTTGGTGTGGAGATTGAAAAGCTTAGAGATGTTGCATACTTTGTGCAGGACCTTGGGGCGGACTCTCTGGATGTGGTGGAGCTTGTAATGGCGTTTGAGGAAGAGTTCGGTATAGAAATACCCGACGAGGATGCAGAAAAGATAAGAACGGTGGGGGATGTTATTAAATATCTAAAAGAGAGAGTGCAGAGTTGAAAAGGAGAGTTGTTGTTACGGGCCTTGGGGTGGTAAGCCCCATAGGCACCGGGGTTGAAAAATTCTGGAAAAATTTAGTAGCTGGCGTAAGCGGAATAGACATAATAAAAAGGTTTGACCCAGTAGAAATAGGTCTAAGCGTTCATATAGCGGGAGAGGTCAAAGACTTTAACCCAGAGCTATACTTTGACAAGAAGGAAGCCCAAAAGGTCTCCGACTTTATAAAGTTTGCGGTGGCATCTGCTGAGGAAGCCCTAAAGGACAGTGGGCTTTTGGAGGACAAATTTGACCCTTACAGGGTGGGTGTGATAATTGGCACGGGTATAGGTGGGCTCAGGGACATTGAAGAACAGCATAAGATCCTTATAGAAAAGGGTCCCAGAAGGGTATCTCCTTTCTTCATTCCTTATGGCATATCCAACATGGCAAGCGGGCTCATAGCCATTCGCTTTGGGCTGAAAGGTCCCAACTACTGCGTAGTCTCTGCCTGTGCCACGGGCAACCATTCTATAGGGGACGCCTTTAGGCTCATTCAAAAGGGAGATATAGATGTAGCCATAGCGGGTGGGTGCGAAAGTGCCATCACACCCTTGGGAGTGGCGGGCTTTGCGTCCATGAGGGCACTATCCACCAGAAACCACGAGCCTCAGAAGGCATCAAGACCCTTTGACTTAGAAAGGGATGGCTTTGTTATGGGAGAGGGTGCGGCGGTGCTCGTTTTGGAGGAGTACGAGAGGGCAAAGGCTCGGGGGGCAAAAATATACGCAGAGCTCGTGGGCTATGGTGCCACCGACGATGCCTACCACATAACTGCGCCCTGTGCGGATGGTGAGGGGGCATACATGTGCATGAAGTTGGCTTTGGAGGATGCGGGCATTCCACCCACAGAGGTAAATTACATAAACGCCCACGGCACCTCTACACCATTAAACGACAAATCGGAAACCTTGGCAATAAAAAGGCTCTTTGGAGAGCACGCCTACAGGCTAAAGATCAGCTCTAACAAATCCATGGTGGGGCACCTTTTGGGTGCGGCGGGCGCCTTGGAGGCGGTGGCAACGGTCAAGACTATCCAAGAGAGAATTATTCCACCCACCATAAACTTGGAACACCCAGACCCAGAGTGCGACTTAGACTACACTCCCAACGCGGCAGTAAAGAAGGAGGTGGCAGTGGCAATCTCTAACTCCTTTGGCTTTGGTGGTACCAATGCATGCCTTGTCTTCAGAAAACTATAAGGAACTTGAAGATAAAATAGGTTATCACTTTAAGAACCCACAGTATTTGCAAACAGCCCTCACCCATAGGTCCTACCAAAACAGCCGAGAAAACTACGAGCTTTTAGAGTTTTTGGGAGACTCCATAGTAAATTTTTTAGTGGTTTGCTTTTTGGTGGAAAACTACCCTCATTACAAAGAGGGAGTTTTGGCAAGCATTAAGGCTTATTTGGTTAGCGAAGAATTTTTGGCTTCTATGGCAGAAGAGCTTGAACTGGATAAGTACGTCAGAATATCGGGTAAGAGAAGAACTGTTAGCAGTTCGGTGTTAGCGGACCTCTTTGAAGCCCTCTTGGGTGCCATATATGTGGATTCTGGCGGAGATATGAACAGTTTAAAAAAGCTCTTCCTTGAAAGGTATGAAGAAAAAATGAAGGAAGTCATAGAAAAGGAGGCATACAAAAAGGATTACAAAACGTTGCTACAGGAACTAACCCAAGGTAAATGGAAAGACAGACCCATCTACAGGGTGGTAAGCGTGAGCGGTAAAGAACACGAAAAGGTCTTTGAGGTGGAATGCCAAATAAGGGAATACAGGGCAATAGGAAGGGGAAGGAACAAAAAGGAAGCCCAGCAAGAGGCTGCTAAAAGGGTTTATGAAATGCTTCAGAATACGTAAGCTCCCCCTGCCAACTTTTGATTAAAAGCCATACCATGTTCCAAAACCTCCCTATAAACCCGAAGGGGTGTGAGTATAACTTTTGTTCTCTCATCCCAATCTGCCAAGTTCAGTATATCTTCGAGCATCTTGGCAAGGGTCTCTAAGTTTTTGTTTATGCCGTTTACTGCGTCCAACCTCTCTATTTCTCTGCCCAGTTCCTCGGGTATGTTTGAGAGAAAGGTAATGTCAAAGTTGAAAAGCTCGTAAAGGTCGTATACGTACTCTAAGGCTTGAACTATCAGATTTTTAAAGTTAGCCTCAAAGTCTGCCAAAGTTTTTAATAGGCTTTCCTTTTCTTCCTCCTCAAGGCAGGCTTCCACAAGGATCTTTATCTCCTCTATGTCTGCCCTTATTTCTCTGAGAATTCCCTCCAAAAGGTCTAAGTTAAACTTAATCAGCCTATCCTGAACCAGCAGGCTTTTTAGCACCTCTAACTTTCTCATACAAATCCTCCACGCATATCACTCCGTACTCTTTGAGCTTTTCCCTAAACTCATCTATCAAAATATAACCCTGAGAGGACAAAATTGCCACTACCTTTTTATGGATCCTCTCTCCGTGCTCATCCAAGTCAAAAAGGGGAATGACCTGCGGTGTGCCTTCAAGTATGTCCGCCATGTCTGTTAGCCTTTTGCCCGCAATGGTTATCACGTTTTCTATTCCCAGCTTTTTTAGGGCTTCTTTGTCCCTCTTACCCTCCACCACCACCACCGCCGTCTTTGAAAGCTCTCTGAGCTTGTCTAACAGCTCACTCAGACCCATTTAAGTATCTATTTTTGTATGCTATGTAGTTTTGGGCAGACTGTTTTATGTGTTCTATCTCTTCAGGCTTTAGGTCTCTGACCACCTTGGCGGGAAAGCCCGCCACCAAAACGCCGGGGGGGAATTTTTTGTTAGGGGTCAGCAGGGCACCCGCACCCACCAGAACATAGTCCTCTATCTCCACACCGTCCATAACCACCGCCCCCATACCTATCAACACATAGTTTCCCACTTTGCATCCGTGCAATATAACCCTGTGTCCCACCGTTGTGTAGTCTCCTATGATGGTGGGATGGGTATCGTGAGTAACATGGACTACGGAATTGTCTTGTATGTTTGTTCCCTTTCCTATCCGAATGTAATTGACATCTCCCCTAACTACGGTGCCAAACCACAGGCTTGAGTCTTCACCTATTTCCACATCTCCCACTACCACCACATTCTCGGACATATAAACGGAGGGATGAATTTTGGGGAATATGCCCTTGTAAGGTTTTACAATAGCCATCAGGGCAACTCCTTTACCTTTGGTTGTTCTGGTAAAAACTTGGGTTCCACTATGCCCTCAAGCTCGTCCTTGGATCTTTCTTGCTCTTGTTGTTCCTGCTTTTGAGAACATACTTCCTCTGTGCCGGCGACGAAAGCCATGGGAGTGGGGCAATTTACAAAGATAACACCCTCTGGCACTGGAAAGTCCTCCTTTGGAAACATGTATGCGGCCAAAGACATAAAATCAATCCACACAGGCAGGGCTACCCGGGCACCAGCCATACCTTTGCCCATGCTCCTCTTTAGGTCAAAGCCCACCCAAACACCAGCGACTATTTGAGGGGTAAATCCCACAAACCACGCATCCATGTAGTCGTTGGTTGTGCCCGTTTTTCCTGCCACAAACCTGTCTATGGAAGAGGCGGATGCCCCCGTTCCCTCCAAAACCACAGCCCTGAGCATATCCACAAGCACCCTTGTCTCTTGTGGTGGCAAAACTTGTTCGCATTGGGGGCTGTTCTCCTCCAAAACCTTGCCGTCCAAAGAGACTATCTTGACTATAAAGTAGGGCTTACACCGGATGCCAAGGTTTGCAAAGGCTTGGTAGGCGGAGGTTAGCTGTAAAGGTGTTGTTTCTATGCTACCAAGAGCCATAGAGTAGTAAGGTTTTAACTCCAATCCTAAGCTTCTTCCCACCTGTAGTGGCAGGTCAAAGCCTATATCTGCCAACAGATTTACGGTGGCAGTGTTTATACTTTTAGCTAAGGCAGTCCTCAAAGAGACGGGTCCATATTCCACTCCCTCGTAGTTTTTTGGCGTCCAGTCTTTGCCTGTGGATGGGTCGTAAAAGCTTCTGGGTGCGGTGTCTATTATATGGGCTTGCGTGTAGCCCTTCATAAGGGCGGAGAGATATATAATCGG
>DAIUER010000071.1:0-4488 GCA_036845005.1 Thermocrinis sp. | reverse complement strand
GCTATAGCTTTTTCAGGAAGTCTCAAATATGGGGGTAATTTCTCACCCGACGTATTATTCTTCTTATATAAAAAGCAATATATAGATCATAAGAATAAGAAGAAGAGATTGAAAGGGAAAGCCACCATAGAAAAGTCTAAAAACCTACTGAAGGGATGCTTTGACTCAGGGTGTAGGAAATGTCCTTACTCTACTTGTATTTTCTTGACCTTCTCCTTTTTACCTTCTCCCCTTTCCTCCAACCTTCTTTCAAGCTCTTTTACCTTGTAATCCAGCAGAGTCTTGAAGATGTTTAAGACAGAAAGCTCAATGGTGTATATGTTTTTCATGATCTCCCTCCTTACCTCCTTAGGAGGCAAAAAAAGGTCAAAAAGCTTACCAACTTCTTTTTTCATCTGCTCCACTTCCTCTTCCAAGCTCTCCACCTTCAGCTCTTCCTTCTCCTTAGCCATGTTGTTAAATTTACTCCTCTATTATCCCGCCTGCAAGTAGGACATCGTTTTCGTAGAAGGCACAAACCTGACCGGGTGTTATGCCCCTCACTTTCTCTTCAAAGAATACCTTATACCTGCCATCCTCTAAGGGTTTTATACCCTTTACTCTTATTGGAGTGTTTCTGTATCTGACCTGTGCCTTTGGTTCATCCCAAAGGGACGGTGGAAGGTGAAAGTTTACTTCCCTTAAAATCAGCCAATCTCTGTATAGCTCTTCCTCGTCGCCCAAGTAGACTATGTTCTTTGAGGGTTCTACGCCTACCACATAAACGGGCTTTCCTAAAGCTACGCCCAGACCCTTTCTTTGTCCTACAGTGTACGCGTAAAAGCCTTTGTGCTTCCCTACTATTTGCCCTTTATAAACAAAATTGCCTTCTTGGCTTTTTAACCTTTCCCCCAGAAAACTTCCCACATCCTTTCCCATCAAAAAGCAGACATCCTGAGAGTCTGGCTTTTGGGCAACCTCTAGTCCATGCCTTTTGGCTATTTCCCTTACCTCCTCTTTTGTAAGCTCGCCCAGTGGAAATTCCAAAAGTTCTATATCCTCTTCTTTTATCAAAGCCAAAAAGTAAGATTGGTCCCTCTTTGTGTCCTTCCCCCTTGCTATCAGTTTTCTCCCTTTGTAATCTACGATCCTTGCGTAATGACCAGTGGCTAACTTATCTATGAGTGCTACCTTTTGGAGGTATCTTGCTAAAAATCCTGTTTTCACTTCTCTGTTGCAGATGGCACAGGGATTGGGTGTGTTGCCTTTTAGGTGTTCATTCACAAAGGTGTTTATGACCTTCTCCTCAAATAGTTTTTCCCAGTCTAAGGTAAGGTGTGGAATGCCAAGCCTTTGGGATACCATTGCCGCATCTTGCACATCCTTCGGAGAACAGCATACCCTCAGCTCGTCGCATACCTCTTGATGAAAACGCAGAGTAATGCCAATAACTTCGTGCCCCTGCTCCTTTAAAAGTAGGGCACACACGCTACTATCTACACCACCGCTCATACCTACCGCTATTCTCATAGCTTGGATTAAATTTAAACCAATGGTTAGGTTGGTAATAGCTTTGCTTTTTGGATTTATCCTCTCCTTTGGCAAAGAGGCGGTTTTCGTTCAAACAGAGTATAAAAAGCCGTTCAAGGTAGTTTTTGAGATTTACCTGGACCACCCGGAGAAGATGAGACCTGCCATTGGATGGATCTCCAACGTGATCTTTGTGCTAACGAACCCTCCCTATAACTTCTCCCTTGAGGACATTGATATAGTGGTTGTTTCCCACGGTAGAGAACTTCCTGTTTTTCTAAAAGAAAACAGGGATAAATACCAAGATATAGTGGAGAGGATAGAGGGACTTACCCACTACGGCGTAAAGTTCAAAGTCTGTAGGATGGCACTTACTCAGCTTTATGGCGCCACAGAAAAGGACATGCATCCTTTTGTGGAAACGGTGCCCTCTGCTATAGTGGAGGTTGCCCACTGGCAAATGATGGGTTATTCTCTTATAATACCTATGGTCTTTGAAATAAGAAGGTAATGCCTATACAAGAAGGAGACTTTGTCCTCATACAGGTGGAGGATAAGAGGTTTTTAAAGAGGATAACTAAAGACTTTAATCTGAGCTACAAAAAACGCACCTTAAAGTTTGAAGATGTTGTAGGAAAAGAGTTCGGCACATCAGTAAATGGTTTTTATCTTCTAAAGCTCAACTTGGAAGCCATAATACTCTATGGCTTTAAGAGGAAGACACAGATCATATATCCGAAGGATGCTTTTTACATAGCCTTTAAGCTTGGGATCGACAAAAGCTCAACGGTTTTGGAGTTTGGTATAGGTAGTGGTGCCCTAACGGCGGTGCTTTCGGAACTTGCGGGTAGGGTGGTTGCCTATGAGGTATCTCCGGAGTTTTACAAAAATGCCCTAAAAAATTGGGATACCTTTGGACTTTGTAAAAATGTGGAGGCTATAAACCAGGACTTTATGGATGCGGACCTTTCGGGAAGAGAATTTGACGCTTGCTTTGTGGATGTTAGGGAACCTTGGCTGTATTTGAAAAAAGCCCACAGTGTTCTGAAAAATAGTGCCATGTGCGGTTTTTTACTTCCCACCACAAACCAAGTTTCTCGCCTTTTGCAAGAAATGGATGGGCTCTTTGCCGGTGTGGAGGTTATGGAAATTCTCCTCAGAAAATACAAACCCGTTTATGAAAGATTAAGACCGGAGGATATAATGGTAGCCCATACGGGCTATTTGGTTTTTGGAATGAAGATAATGTAGCTGTCTTTTATGTCCTTTAGGTCTATTTTGCAAAATTGATAGCCCTCTGGTAACTCCTTTCCTTTCATCACAAAGGCGCCCTTTTTTGATAGCTTCAAAAGGATTGGTTCTATATCTTTTAGTTTTCCCAACGCTCTGCAGACTGCGTAATCAACCTCAAGGTTGATATGCTCTGCCCTCCTGCAGATAACCTCATAGCTCAAGTCAAGTTCAGCCTTTATAAACTCAAGGAAGGCACATTTCTTTGAAACGGATTCTATAAGGGTAATGTTCAAAACAGGACCGTAATACATGCTCAGCACAGCACCCGGAAAGCCAGCACCACTGCCCACATCACAGAAGGTGTTTTTTTCCACATCCACATTCTTTTCTTTAAAACAAAGGCTAAGGGTAAGGGAATCCAAAAAGTGCCTTATGGCTATTTCCCTTGGGTTTTCTATGGCAGTGAGATTGTGCACCCTGTTCCATCTTCTCAGTTCTTTTAGGTAAACTGAAAGCTTTTCAATCTGTTCTTTGGAAAGTTCAAAACCGTTTATTTCAAAGATTTCTTTTAAAAGCTCTTGAGTAGGTATTGGATGTCCTCCGCCATTTTGTTGGGTTCTTGCTTTGCGGGTGTGTATAGGAGTTTTATTTTACCATCAGGAGTTATAAGGTATATGGTGGCGGTGTGGTCTATTAGGTAGCCTCCCTTTGATTCTCCCTCTACCCTTCTGTAGTAAGCCTTATACTCCCTTGCGGTTTTTTCTATCTCTTTGGGACTTCCCGTCAGACCCACAAAGGTGGGATAGAAAAAGGGCACATAGCTTTTCAACTGTTGAGGAGTGTCTCTTTCTGGGTCCACGCTTATAAACAGAACTTGCACCCTTTCTCTTTCCTTCTCATTTAAATTTTTCATAACCTCCGCCATAGTGGTAAGTGCTGTAGGGCATACATCCGGACAGAAGGTATAGCCAAAAAACAGTAGCACTATTTTTTTCTCCCTTAGATAGTCCGATAGTTTTACCCTTTTACCCTCTTGAGAGGTAAGCTCAAAATCGTAGGCGGGCGCATCGTAAAGATTTCCGTAAAAGGTGTGCTCTTTTTTGCAGGAAACCAAGAGAAAGATTAACGTTATAAAATAAGCTAAAATTCTCATAATATTTAATTATAGTATGCTTTAAAGTCTTTGCAAGCGTTCACTTGCGTCCATTTACCACGGTCTTTTTCCGACGGACAAATCAATAGCTACTTTATAGTTTTCTATAGCCTTCTGCCTGTTCCCTAAGGCTTCCCAATTTCTTCCCAAGTAGTAATACACGTCCGGGTAGTTTGGGATCAATTGGCGGGCAGTCTCAAGAGATTTTATGGACTCCCTATACTCTCCCCTTCTAAAATGCACAAGTCCGAGGGCATAATTGGTGGAAAAGACATCAGGAACCAGCTGATGGGCTCTTGTTGCAAGGTTATAAGCGGTGCCAAAATTTCCCTCATCCAAGTTTATAAGGGTTAAATAGACCATAGCCATGTAGTTCTTATCCCAAAGGTTTATAGCCTTGGTGAAGTGCTCCTTTGCCAAGGTTCTTTTGCCCTCTCCGTAGAGTTTTTTCCCTCTGTAAAACTCCTCAAAAGAAGGCTGTGTTTTTAAAAGCTGTGCCTTAACCCTTTGGAAGTCTTCGCTGTCCTTTAGTAAGGGTCCAGAGAGGGAAAGCCTGTTTATAAACTGTGTGTTTTCTACGATCCTTGTTTCGG
>DAIUER010000070.1:0-4591 GCA_036845005.1 Thermocrinis sp. | reverse complement strand
TCCTTACCTCTATAACATTTAACTTATCTATATGCTCTAAATCTTTACAAAAACCGCAAAAGGTATAGTCTTTGATAAGATCCTTGGGAAGTCTGTATAGGTAAAACCCCCTGTTTTTTCTATCGTAAAAGGCGTAGGATATGTCTTGTAGCTTACTGCATTCCTTTTTCTTGTTGCAAAGGGATAGATCCACCCTCATAACATCACCGTGGTTTCTTGTTGTTAAAAAACATAAAAACAGCCACTGATTGTAGAAATAGCCAACAAAGGGTCTGCGCTCTCTTTTGTGGGTACCAAGGTCTGTTTTTAACAGTTCCTCAAGAACCTTGAGATTATCTTGGTCAAATATTCCCAAGAACTTTTTACCCTTCAGCTCCTTTCTTTGTCTGACTAATTCCTGAAGCTGTTGGAAAAAACTATTAGAAAACCCCACCTCCATTGCTTAAATTATAGCATGGACTTTTAAATCTTTTCACCATTAACCTCTTTTATTCTCAGCTTGTCAAGGTGTTCTAGACCTTCACAATAACCACAAAATACGTAATCTTTTACAAGGTTTTTGGGCAATTTGTAAAAGTAAATCCCCTGATGTTTTGAGTCATGAAAGAGATAAGACTCCGGTGCAAATTTGTATCTGGGACATCCTTTTTTCTTACACAGGCTAATATCCACTCTATAGGACCTTCCCTTCTTTTGAGAAGTTAAAAATAACACAAAAAGCCAATTGCCCGATGTGTAGCCTATGAATGGTCTTGTATTTCTTTTGTAAGAACCAAGGTCCGTGCCTATGAACTTCTCCAAAAACCTTAACCGCTCTTGCCTGAAATACCCCAAAAACTTCTTGCCCTCTTCTTTCTTGCCGAGAAAAATCTCCTTGATATGTTCAAAAAGGCTCTTTAAAAATCCCATTTTCTACCCCTCTTTTAGATTATAGCAAAATAACACTGATGGACAAAAGGAGAGAAATCCTCCAGCTTTTCTGGACTTCTCACCCAGGGTGTATAAACTAACTTTCAATAATATAATCTTTAAGCGGGAGAACCATGGAGACCGTAGAAGAGCTTAAGGTTCATTACAACTGGACTGAGGAGGATGAGGAAAACCTACGCAGGGTCTCTTGGATAGGTGAAAAGTATAAGGAAGAGTTTGTAGAGGAATTTTACAGATACCTTGAAAATTTCCCAGATGCGGGCAAATATCTTTCCAGCAAAGAGGTAAGAGATAGGCATGAGGAAAAGATAAAAAGATGGTTTGTTTCCCTTTTCACTTCAAAGTATGATGCTCAATATCTCAGAGGTCTATACCGTGTGGGAGAGACCCATCTCAAGATAGGGCTTTCACCTCACTATGTGCAAGCATCCATGAACTTTGTAAGAAGCTATCTGATGAACATTATAAGTAGAGAGATGGGAACCTCTGCGGAAACCAGTAAAATACTGATCTCGGTTAACAAGGCTCTAGACATAAACCTTGATGTGATGAACAACTCTTTCAGGGAAGAAGAGTTGCGCTTGCACGATTCAATGGGAAAGTATCAAAAAATTCTGATAGAAAATATTAAAAGAATATCATGGTTCTTTGACTTTTTCATAGTTTTTACCCTGGCAGTGGTAGGTGTTTTTCTCATCGTTTGGATCATATATGAAATTTGGCTCATTCTCACGGGAGTGTTGCCTTTAGAAAGGGGCGGTCTGAGCGTATTAGGTTCTATCTTGATCCTTTACGCAATCTCTGAGCTTCTTTCTGAGGAAATAAAGCACATAAAAGGTTCTGCCCTGAGCTTAAAAGTATTTGTGGGCGTTGCCTTGGCGGCGGTTATAAGAAAGGTATTGATAATATCTTTGTCTCCCGAGAAGGTTCAGGAGTTGATAACACTCTCTCTTGTGATTTTAGCCTTGGGAGTAGTATTTTGGCTCATATATAGGGTTGAATCGAAGCTCTGAAGTATAATTTTTCTATGAAAACCACACCTTTGCACCCTCTACACATCCAATTAAAGGCAAAATTCACGGAGTTTGCAGGATACCAAATGCCTTTGCAGTATTCCTCCATAGTGGAGGAGGTTGTGGCAGTCAGGAGTTCTGCGGGACTCTTCGATATATCCCACATGGGAAGGCTTTGGGTTAAGGGGAAAGATGCAAAACAAAAGCTGGACTTTTTGACCACCAACTCCTTGGACAAGCTCAAGGACAGTAAAGTGCAGTATAACTTATTGGTCAACGAGAGGGGAGGCGTAAAGGACGATATAACTGTTTATATGATGGGGGAGGAGGAATACTTTTTGTGTGTAAACAGCATAAACAGGGAGAAGGTTTTAAACTGGCTTACCTCTTGGGGTCTAACTGTGGAAGATTGGACCTTTCAGAGCGTGCAAATAGCCCTTCAGGGCAAGTCCGCAGAGGAAAAATTGGGAAAGTATTTTGAAGTTAGTGGTTTGAAAAGATACAACTTTTTGACCTTTGGGAATGTAATAATTTCCCGCACAGGCTACACAGGAGAGGATGGCTTTGAAATTTACGCACCCATCAAAGAAGGCATTGAAATTTTTGAGACCCTTTCAAAGGAGGTGCAAACCTGTGGGCTTGGTGCAAGGGATGTTTTGAGGATAGAGGCGGGCATGCCTCTGTATGGACATGAGCTTTCGGAGGATATCTCTCCTCTGATGGCAAGCTTAGACAGGTTTGTGAGCAGGGAAAAGGACTTTTTAGGGAAGGGTGAGATGTTTTCAAAGGAGCCACAGAGAAAACTCTTTGGTCTTGAGTTGCAAGAAAAGGGTGTGCCTAGGGAAGGCTACCGGATAGAGATAAACCGCAAAGAAATAGGCGTGGTCTCAAGCGGAACCTTTTCGCCCACCTTAAAAAAGGGCATAGCCCTTTGCTTTGTGGATAAGGAATATCTGCGAGAGGGTGCAGAGGTTGAGCTTGTGATTAGGGAAAAGCCCGTAAGGGCAGTTCTAAGAAGGTATCCCTTCATAAGGTAATGGCATATCATAGCCTTCTGAGGAAGGTTATAACCCTGCAAAGAAAGGTAAAGCTGATCCCTCCCAACAGTGCTATTCTTGTGGCTTTCTCTGGGGGCATAGACTCCTCCTCTTTGGCGATAGTCCTGCAAAGGTTAAGAGAACCCTTAAAGATCAAACGCTTAGCCCTCTTACACATAAACCACCTTTTGAGGGGAGAAGAATCTTACAGGGATGAGAACTTTGCAAGAAGTTTCGCCCAAAAATACTCCTTAGGGCTCTTTGTGGAGAGGGTGGATGTGCCAAGCTTAGCCAAAAAGAGGGGAGGCAACATAGAGGCGGTCGCAAGGGAGGAAAGATACAGGCTCTTTGAGGAAGTGAGAAAAAGGGAAGGTTTTGACTTGGTGGCAACTGCCCATCACCTGGGGGACTTGGTGGAGACTATAATTCTTTGGCTCACACGGGGCACGGGGCTTGAGGGACTTTTGGGCTTTGAACCAGTGGAAGGCAATATTGTAAGACCCTTTTACCTTGCCACTCGGCAGGAGATAGAGGATTTTGCCAAAAAGCAAGCCCTTGAGTGGGTGGAGGACTCCACCAACTATGACCTTTCTTTGGCAAGAAACAGAATAAGGCACAGGGTAGTGCCCGAGCTAAAGGCTATAAACCCAAACTTGGAAGAAAGCGTGCTTAGGATGAGGGAGATTTTAAAGGAAGAGAACGAACTTCTTGAGAAGTTAGTCCAGACTGCCCTTTTGAAGGTAAAAGAGGAGGGAAGGGAGGGCTTTTTAAAGTTGGAGCCAGCCCTCCAAAGGCGTGTGGTAATGAAGCTATACGGGGTGAAGAACTTCAAAGAGGTGAGCAGGATCATAAACAGGATAAAGAAGGGTGATAATATATAGCCCTTAAACTATGTTAGACAAAGTCTTTAGGATCTTCAGAGAGAAGGGCGGAATACTCAAAGCGTTGGACCTTTGGGATTGGTATGAGTCTTTGGAGCCCAAGTGGCAAAAGAAGGTAAAGTATTACTTTTCTTTAAAAACCATAAAGAACTTGAACTTTCCTTATAAGGCTAAGCACTTTGACAGCGGAGATGTTCAAACCGCCTACACAAAAAGAACTTTTCTGGGGAGCTTAGCCCAAAGTGCCCTTTTGGAGAAGGACTTTGAAACTGCCCACTGGCTCTATTGGGAAGCCCTAAAGCAGGAAGGCACACCCTACGAGGAACATCTGATCCTCAACGACCTTCTTTTGCTATATCAAAAACTCAAAGACTTTGAGAAGATGGAGGAGGTTGCAAAAAGAGATGTGGAGCTATTTCCAGAGTATGCGGAAGGGCTAAAGGAAAGAAACGGTGGGAAGTTGCCACAGATCAACTCCTTTGAGGTTTTGGTGTATCTTTACGAGCGAAAGGGTCTTTTTGAGGACGCCTTGGCTTTGATAAAGAGAATAAAGGAGCTTGGAATTGCCTACCCACAGGAGGAGGAAGTTCTGAAAAGAATTTCTGATAAAATAAACTCCCTTTGACATGGGGTTCAGCTGTGGAATAGTAGGACTTCCCAACGTGGGAAAATCAACCCTCTTTAACGCCCTTTTGCAGTCTGCAAAGGCACAGTCTGCCAACTATCCCTT